>JAVEDQ010000288.1 GCA_030840885.1 Frankiaceae bacterium | reverse complement strand
CGAGCCCGAGCCTCCCCCAGTGAGCGGATTCGATCCGCTGCCGCCGGTCAGCGGGTTCGATCCGCTGCCGCCGGTGACCGGGTTCGATCCGCTGCCCGTGCTTCCTCCGGACCCGGAGGTGCCGGACCCAGAGGTGCCGGACCCAGAGGTGCCGGACCCAGAGGTGCCGGAACCAGAGGTGCCGGAACCAGAGGTGCCGGAACCAGAGGTGCCGGAACCAGAGGTGCCGGAACCAGAGTTGCCGGAACCAGAGGTGCCGGTCCCCGTCCCCGAACCGGAGCTCCCGGTGACACCGCTGACGGCGGTTCCCGCGGGGTTCGTGGTGCCGGTTTGGGCCGAGGCGGCGGTGGCGGGGACAACGAGAGTCGCTGCGAGCAGCGCAACGGCGAGGGGGAGGCGAGCGCGGAGCATGCTCCTTGAACGACGAGGCGCCGGTGTGGTGACGGCTACCATTCGATGCATGTCCGGCAAGTTCTCCGCCCGCGTGTCGCGGCGCAGCTTGTTCATCGTCATCCTGACTTTCCTCCTGGGGTCCACGCTGGTCGCGGGATGTGGGGACTCGTCCGCCCCTCCCGCACAGGCGGAAGGGCCGGCGTTCGTCGCCACGGCCCTGGTACCCAAAGTACCGATCTACGACGCACCGAACTCGACGAAGACTCAGCAGACGCTCAAGAACCCTGACTCCTACGGCCAGCCGCTGACGTTCCTCGTGCTGGACCAGATCGACTCGTGGGTCAAGGTGGCGTTGCCGGTCCGGCCCAACGGCAGCTCGGGCTGGGTGAAGCAGGAGCAGGTGTTGCTGAAGCCGACGCCCTACCGGCTCGACATCGCGCTCAAGGCACACGAGCTCCGGCTGTTCAAGGACGGCGAGGTCCAGCAGACCTACCCGATCGGCGTCGGTAAGACCGAGACGCCGACGCCGGGCGGCACCTACTACCTCCGCGTCCTGATCAAGACCACGCAGCCCAACGGCGCCTACGGCCCCTACGCCTACGGGCTGAACGGGTTCTCGCAGGTGCTCACCGACTTCGCCGGCGGCGACGGCGTCATCGGTCTGCACGGCACGAACGATCCGTCGTCGATCGGCAAGGACGTCAGCCACGGCTGCATCCGGCTGAACAACGCCGACATCACCGCGCTCGCGAAGATCCTGCCGCTGGGCACGCCGGTGCGCATCCTGGCCTGACGCCGAGACGCCCGATCAGTGGCGTCAGGACCCGGCGACCGCCCGGCCGACGCTGCGGAGGCCGGGCACGGCATCGACGGGTCCGGCCAGTCCGGCCGTCCAGATGTCCAGCCACAGCGTCAGCTCCTCGGCGGGGAGTGCTGAGCTGAAGTGGAAGCCCTGCGCTGCATCGCAACCCATGGCCCTCAGCGAGGCCTCGGCCGCCGCAGTCTCGACGCCTTCGGCAACCAGCCGCAACCCGAGCGCGTGAGCCAGCGCGACGGTTGCCGCGACCACGGCCGGCGCGCGCAGGTCGTCGTCCATCCCGTGCACGAACGAGGCGTCGAGCTTGAGCTCGTCGACCGGCAGCTCCTGCAGTGCGGCGAGCGAACTGTGACCGGTGCCGTAGGCATCGATCGCCACCCGCATGCCGCGGTCGCGAAGATCGGCCAGTACCGCGCGGGTCCGCTCGCGGTCACTGAGCAGAACCTCCTCCGTCATCTCGAGGACGAGTGACGAGGACGGCAACCCGGTGATGCCGAGCAGCTGCCCTACCAGCTCGGGCAGCCCGGGGTCGACCACCGAGGCTGCGGAAAGGTTCACGGCGACGGTCAGGTCGAGCCCGCTCTCTCGCCACTGCTGGGCCTGGCGCAGGGCGAGACCGAGCACGTGCACCGTCAACTGCTGGACCAGGCCGGATTCCTCGACCAGGGGCAGGAACGCGTCGGGTTGGAGCAGCCCGCGCTCCGGGTGCTGCCAGCGGACCAGTGCCTCGACACCCTCGACGCGGTCGGTGTGCAGGTCGACCTTCGGTTGGTAGTGCACGACCAGTTCGCCGTCGACGGTGAGCGCGTGACGGAGCTGCTCCAGGACGTCGACCCGGTTGCGGGCAGCCAGGTCCTGGTCCCAGGTGTAGACGGCGGCGGACGCAGTCGTCGGGGTGGACTTGGCCGCGTACATCGCGATGTCGGCGTGCTCGAGCAGGACGTCGAGCTCGGTGCCGTGGTCCGGATACAGGGCGATCCCGATGCTGGCGTCGGCCCGGAGCCGGACGCCGTCGATCTCGACCGGGACCTCGAGGGCACCGGCGAACCGTCGCGAGGCCATGAGGGCGGCCTCGGCGTCCGCCCCGTCGAGGAGCACGGCGAACTCGTCGCCGCCTAGCCGGGCGAGCACATCCTGGGGTGCCGACAGCACGTCGGCCAACCGCTCGGCGACGTGCACGAGCAGCTGGTCACCGGCCAAGTGCCCGAGCGAGTCGTTGACCTCTTTGAACCGGTCGAGGTCGAGCAGGACGAGGGCGAAGGGGTGCTCGCCGGCGTCGCCGGCTGTCGGCGCGCGATCGATCAGGCGCCGGGCGTGCTCGTGGAAGCCGCGCCGGTTCATCAGCCCGGTCAGGTCGTCGCTGCGGGCCTGCCGGCGCGACTCGGCCAGCGCATTCACCTCACCGAAGGTCAGCACCACCCGCGCGATACCGACGGCCACGGTGGCTGCACCCAGCCAGACCGCCGGGTCGGGCACCGTCGTCCCGGAGTCCCAGGCGAGGATGCCGAGGCTGGTCAGTGCGAACAGCGCAGGGACGACCATCACCGTCCAGCCGCGCACCTCGCGCTCGCGCAGGGTGCGGCTCTCCGGAGCGCGGCTGGCGAGGGCGATGAGCAGCAGGCCGACGGCCCAGCCGGCGTCCACGAGCGTGCCGAGGGTGTAGGTGTCGCGTGCGGTCTGCCAGAGGTAGACGGTGTCGGCGACGGCGAAGCATCCGAAGCCGGCGCCGAGCAACCACCACCGCAGACCGGGACGCAGGCCGAGCAGTCCGAAGGCGCCGACGACGAGGCTCAGCAGCAGCACGTCGCCGATCGGGTAGGCGAGGTTCGTGGCGATGACGGCCGGGCTGCCGTCGGTCGACGAGAGGATGCTGCCGAAGGCGAGCGCCGCGACAAGGGCGGCGGTGCCCAATGCACCAATGGCGCCGTCGAGCCACATGCTCGCCCGGAAGCGGACGAGGCGCTGCCGCAGCAGCAGGACGACCGCGACGTAGGCGCAGGGGTAAAACCCGAGGTAGAGCGCGTCGGCCAATGACGGGTAGGGGATCGGGTCGCGGTCGGCGAGTGCGAACTGCCAGTACAGATCGCCGACGACCCAGAGGCAGAGCCCGATCCCGGCCATGGACCACGCCCACTGCCGACGTCGCCAGCCGGTGCCCAGACACAGCAGAGCGCTGCCCACCTGCACGACGTTCGCGACCCCGTTGTCGAGCCACCCGATCGACTCACCGGGCGCGCGGACACCGGGCAGGACCGAGTACACGAAGACGGCGCACAGGACCAGCAGCCCGGCAGCGGCCATGCTCGCCGGGCGCCGGCTGGCTCGTCGGAGCCTTTCGCGCATCGCCTCTCCGAACGTCCCGTATCGGCTCACGCCGGCCGACCACCTCCGGACGACCTAGCGGTTGTCGTCCGCTTTCGGCTCGACCTGAACGCCGGATCGCCGGCGGGTTGTGACTGGTGCGCGAGGCGTCAGCGGATGAGTCGACGGCAGCGGCGGTCGAGGTAGTTCACGGCGATCCAGAAGTTCTTGAAGGCCGGGTTGCGGGTCTGCTTGTGGTGATAGCGGAAGTAGATCTGCTGCACGATCACCGCCAGCCGGAACAGCCCGAACACCTCGTAGAAGGTCCAGTCCTCGACGGTCCGACCGCTTCCGGCGCAGTAGGCGTCGACGATCTGCTGCCGGGTGAGCATCCCGGGCAGGTGCGTCGGCTGCCGGCGCAGCAGGCCCATGAGGCGGTCGTCGTCCGCCTGGACCCAGTAGGCGAGGGCGCAGCCCAGATCCATCAGCGGGTCGCCGAGGGTCGCCATCTCCCAGTCGAGGACACCGAGGATGTGGCTCGGGTCGGCGGTGTCGAGCACCAGGTTGTCGAGACGGAAGTCGTTGTGGACCAGGCAGCTGCCGACGTCGGCGGGCTGGTTCGCCTCCAGCCAGGCGATGACCTTGCCGTAGCTCGGGACGTTCCAGGTCTTGGCCGCGCGATAGCGCTCCGACCAGCCCGTCACCTGCCGCGCGACGTACCCGCTGCCGCGGCCGAACTCGTCGAGCCCGGTGGCGGCGGCGTCCACGGCGTGCAGTTCGACGAGACGGTCGACCATGGCGTGGCACAGGGCCGTCGCCTGCTCCGGCGGTAGCGACATGCCCTCGGGGAGCCGCCCACGCAGGATCGTCCCGGCCAGGCGCTCCATGACGTAGAAGTCGGCACCCCCGGCGACCCCCAGCACCTCGGGGTCGTCGCAGAACGCGACCATCTCCGGCACGTAGGGGAAGGCGGGCGCGAGCATCGACTGGATGCGGAACTCGCGCCGCATGTCGTGGGCGGACTTCGCCTTCGTGCCGGCCGGTGGGCGGCGGAGGATGAGATCGCGGTCGGGGTAGCGCAGCAGGTAGGTGAGGTTGCTGGCGCCGCCGGAGTACTGCCGAACGGCCGGGGTCCCGGACAGGCCCGGCACCTGGGCCTCGAGCCAACGGCCGACGGCGGCGGCGTCGATGGCGTCGTCGGCGCGGACGTCCTTGGGCTCGTCGAGTGGCGCGCCCTGGCTGGTGGCCGTCATCGCATCCCCGGCTTGTACTTGTTCAGCTCGAGCCGGGCGACGACACCGCGGTGGACCTCGTCCGGCCCGTCCGCCAGCCGGAGCGACCGAGCCATCGTCCAGGCGCCGGACAGGGCGGTGTCGTCGGACATGCCGGCGCCGCCGTGGAGCTGCATCGCCATGTCGATGACCCGCTGGGCCATGTTCGGCACCAGGACCTTGATCTGACTGACCTCCGACAGCGCCGCCAGCGGGCCGCCGGTGTCGAGCAGCCAGGCCGTCTTCTGCACCAGCAGCCGGGCGCTGTCGATGGCGATGCGGGCGTCGGCGATGCGCTCGCGGTTGCCGCCGAGGTTGGCGATCGGCTTGCCGAAGGCGACGCGGTCCAGCGAGCGGCGGCAGGCCTGCTCGAGGGCGTACTCGGCCAGTCCGATCAGCCGCATGCAGTGGTGGACGCGGCCGGGGCCGAGCCGACCCTGGGCGATCTCGAAGGCGCGGCCCGGGCCAGCGATCACGGCGGACAGCGGCAGTCGCACGTCGGTGAAGCTGACCTCGCCGTGACCCGACGGCTCGTCGTAGCGGCCCATCGTCGGCAGCAGCCGTTCGACCGTCACGCCGGGTGCGTCTTTCGGGACCAGCACCATCGAGTGCTGGGCGTAGCGGTGCGCGTCGGGTTCGGTGAGGCCCATGAAGATGAGCACCTTGCAGTCGGGATGGCCGATGCCGGTGCTCCACCACTTGCGGCCGTTGAGCACGATCTCGTCACCCTCGACGATGGCGGTGGCGGCCATGTTCGTCGCGT
>JAVEDQ010000249.1 GCA_030840885.1 Frankiaceae bacterium | reverse complement strand
ACGATCAACGGCTTGAAGAACGGCCAGAGCTACGCGTTCAGCGTGCAGGCGTCGAACGCCAACGGAGCCGGACCCTCGGCCACGTCGGCCCTGGTCACACCGGCGGTGCCGCTGACACCGCCCGGTCCGCCTGCTGCAGTCGTCGCCCACGCGGCCTCGGCTTCGGCGACAGTGACCTGGTTGCCGCCGGCCTCGAACGGAGGCAGCCCGATCACGGGTTACACGGTGACCAGCTCGCCGGACGGCAGGTCCACAACGGTCGGCGGTTCTGCGGTCAGTGCCCAACTGACCGGGTTGACCAACGGCACGTCGTACACGTTCACCGTCCGTGCCACGAACGCCAAGGGCAGTTCGGCCGCATCGACGCCCAGCGTGGCGGTGATTCCCCGGGCGCCGACAACTGTGCCGGCGGCGCCCACCGCGCCGACGGCCGTGCCCGGAGATCGGACCGTACAGCTGACGTGGACCCGTCCCGCCGACGGCGGTAGCCCCATCACCGGCTACGCGGTGACGCCCAGTGTTCGTGGTGTTGCGCAACCATCGCGGACCTTCCCGTCCACCTCGACGACGCAGACGATCAGCGGGTTGGACGACGGATCCCCCTACACGTTCACCGTCGCCGCGCTCAACGCGAATGGGCACGGGCCGGCCTCACCGGCATCGGTCGCGGTGACCCCGTCCCCGACGACCGTCAGCGGTTCCGCCGCCACGCGGGCAACTACTTACGGGGCCACGGTCACCGTGTCCGGTACCGCCCCCTCCGGGTCGACGGTCGGAATCTGGTTCCGAGCGTCGAACGAGACCGCGTTCTCGCAGCGGCGCACCCTGCGCGCCTCGCCGACCGGGACGTGGAGCACGACCTACGTGGCTGCGACGGACGAGCGGATCTTCGCTACGGCCGGCTCCGCGACCAGCGCAGCGGCACTCGTGCAAGTCGCGCCGACGATCGCCGGTGCTGCTGCCCGGAGCATTCCCCGAGGTAGCACCACGACGCTCGCGGGCACTGCGAGCCCGGGCTCGACGGTGACCCTGCACATTCACCGGGCCGGAACCGCAGTCACCGACTACTCGACATTGTTGACGACAACGGTTCCCGCCAATGGAGCGTGGTCCAAGGCGTACAAACCGTCGGTCGACTGTCGCTTCTATGCCACCCTGCCGAACGGACAGAAATCGGCGACGTTCTTGGTCCAGCTTCGCTGAGTCGCCGGCCGCGCGCCCTACTCCCGCCAGGTCTCGCCCGGGTGCTCGAGGCACTGCTCGACCTGCCAGCGCGTCCGCTTGTTGAGCAGCTCCAGCGCTTCGGCGACCGGAACCCATCGGACCTCGCCGATCTCGTGGGGCTGCCGGGTGACCGGCGTCAGCGTCGTCGGATCGTCGGGCAGCACCGGCGTCGCGCCGTAGACCATCAACAGCCGGTCGGGCACGACCGTGTTGAAGACACCGAGCAGCGGGCCGGCCGCGCAGCGCACGCCGCCTTCCTCCACGGCTTCCCGCAGCGCACCGGTCCTCGGGTCCTCGCCGGCGTCGACGACGCCGCCCGGGATCGTCCAGTGGCGGCGGAAGGTGTCGAACACGCACAGCAGCCGGTCCTGCGCGTCCCGGCACACGACGGCGGCGGTGACCAGCTTGAACGGCAGGGACGCAATGAAGCGCGCGCTACGCTCGTCGGTGCTGATCGCCGTGCGGCCCACGACGAGGAACCGCTCGACGCCGTCGGCGCCCCGGTGCTTCTCGAGCCGGTGCACGCTGAGCCCGCGGTGCAGCATCAGGTGCTCGACACCGTGCGCGTCGTAGGTACGGACCTCGGTGCGCAGTTCCGGGCTGACCGTCGCGCCGACCACCTTCCGCGGCCCGTGGTCGCGCCCGTCGCCGGCGAGGGCCGAGAGCACGAGCAGCCCGCCGGGACGGACGACGTCGGCGGCGCGGGAGATGAACTCCTCCGCGCGGTCGCCGTGCCGGCTGACCTCGTCGTCGACGAGCAGCACCGAGGAGACGGTGCCGATGCCGACGTCGTCGACGTCACGAACGGACGGCAGGTCGGAGGGCAGATCGGCGACGATGCCGGCCAACGCGGCGTCGAAGGGTGCGTCGGTCACGGGTGGGTTCTCTCCGCTTGGTCGGCCCTGGGTTGGTCGACCAGCAGCGCTCTGGCGGCCCGACGGCCGCTGACCATGGCGCCCTGGATGGACGGGCTGTCGCGCCAGTCACCGCAGACGTAGAGCCCGGGCTCGGCGCGGACCGGCTTGCGCAACCGGCCCTGCGGCGGCTCCGCGGCCGGCAACGCGTAGGGGATGTCGTAGGTCGCGAGCAGCGACCAGCGGTCGACCGCTGCGCCGTACCAGCTGCGCAGGTGGTCGCGGATGTCGGCCTCGGGCACGTCGGGATGCAAGGTGCTGGCCTGCACCAACGGCCAGGGGCCGTAGCCCGGGGCGCAGTCGGTCATCGTCAGCACGTTGCCGAGCGGGCCGTAGCCCTCACCGTTCAGGGCCAGCAGACCACCGTCGGAGACCGAGTCCTCCGCGGCGAAGTAGTAGGTCGTCGTCCGGCGGGCGCGAGGTGCCGGGCCGAGGGACGGCACCAGCTCCGCCGCGGTCGTGGGGTCGGCCGCGACCACGACGGCGTCCGCGGTCAGCGAGCTGCCATCGGCGAAGGTGACCCGTCCTGTGGCGACGGCCCGCACCGGTCGGTTCAGCGCAACCGGGGTCGGGAGCCGTCCGGCGAGCTGTGCGGGAATGGCTCCCATCCCGGCCGCCGGCACCGCTTGGCGACCGCGGGCGAAGCAGCGCAGCACGAGCTCGACGTAGCGGCTGCTCGTCGACAACTCGTCCTCGAGCAGCACGCCCGAGAGGAAGGGCCGCAGCAGCCGGTCGATGACGGTGTCGGACAGCCCGGCGCGGCGGAAGCCGTCGTAGGCGCTGTACTCGGGCCCGTCGAGCAGCCGCTGGCCGTCGGTGCGCCAGACCTTCAACCCGAGCCGGGCGAGCGCGAGCTTGTCGCGCCAGGTGCCGAACGGTGCGAAGGCCGCCTGCCAGGCGTGCAGCGGGTCCTGCCGCGGGTCGACGACGCGCGAGAACCGACCGTCGTAGCGCAGCATGGCGCCGTTCGGGAACAGCTGCAGATCGAGCGCGTCGTGGTCCAGCACCCGCGCCGACTCCGGTTAGGCAGTGTCGTAGACCTGGAACCCGCGGTCGAGGCGGTAGCCGTCGACGATGTCGGTCCGGACGCGCCCACCGACCCCGTCGGAGGCCTCGAAGACCTGCACCGACCGGCCGGCCGCCGACAGATGCAACGCCGCGGACAGCCCGGCCAGGCCGGCCCCGACGACGGCGACGTCCACATCCGGCATCCCCCGACGCTATTCGACGCCTCTGCACGGTGGTCGTAGCACTGAGATGCGATGGCGAACGGCACCCGTTGAGGCCGACAAAGGACATGTACCACCGACCCGAGGAGCCCCCATGAACCGCATCCCCGTCCT
>JAVEDQ010000219.1 GCA_030840885.1 Frankiaceae bacterium | reverse complement strand
AACTCGCTCCGCAGCTCGTTCGCGCTGACCGCAGTCTGAGTGACGCCGTCCTCGCGCAGCACGCACTGCACGACGCCGCTGCCGTCGCGGAGGTCGATGAAGATGACGCCGCCGTGGTCGCGGCGGTGCGCGACCCATCCGGCGAGGGTGACCGTCGAGCCGACGTCCTCTGCCCGCAGCGTCCCGGCGTTGCGGTCCCGGATCATCGGTGCACCAGCTCCTCGACGAGTGACTCCAACGGGACGGAGCGTTGCTCGCCCGACTTCAAATCCTTGACCTGCACGACGCCCTCGGCGAGATCGCGGTCGCCCAGCACCAGCGCGGTGTGTGCGCCGGAGCGGTCGGCGCCCTTCATCGACCCCTTCAGGCCCCGGTCGCCGTAGCTCATGTCGACGTTGAGCCGCTCGGCCCGGAGCGCGTCGACGATGACGACGGCCTTCTTCTTCGCCGCGGCGCCGAGTGCCACGACGTAGACGTCGCAGCGCGGCGGTACCGGCGGCCCGACCGGGCGCTCGTCGGTCGACTCGGCGTCGAGCGCGAGCAGGATGCGCTCCATGCCGAGGGCCCAGCCGACACCGGGGAGCGGAGGGCCGCCGATCGCTTCCGACAGCCCGTCGTACCGCCCGCCGCCGCCGACGGCGCTCTGCGCGCCGAGCCCGGAGTGCTGCCACTCGAACGCGGTGCGGCGGTAGTAGTCGAGCCCCCGCACCAGCGTCGGCGCCTCTTTCCACGCGATGCCGAGTTCGTGCAGGTACTCGCGCACGGCGTCGTAGTGGGCGCGGCAGTCGTCGCACAGGTGGTCGGTGAGCACCGGCGCCCCGACCAGCATCTCGAGGACCTCGGGGCGCTTGTCGTCGAGCACCCGCAGCGGGTTCAGGGCGACGCGGCGGCGGGTGTCCTCGTCGGGCAGCGGCAACCCCTGGAGGAACTCCTGCAGCCGCGCGACGTACGCCGGACGGCACTGCGGGTCGCCGAGCGAGGTCAGCAGCAGCTCGACCTTCGACAGCCCGAGCGCTCCGAAGGCGCGGCTGCCCAGGGCGACGACCTCGGCGTCCAGCGCCGGGTCGTCTACACCGAGTGCTTCGACGCCGACCTGCTGGAACTGCCGGTAGCGGCCTGCCTGCGGCCGCTCGTACCGGAACATCGGTCCCGCGTACCAGAGCTTCGCCGGCAGCTGCCCGTTCTGCAGCCCGTGCTCGATCGCGAGCCGGACGACACCCGCCGTGCCTTCGGGTCGCAGCGTGATCGACCGGTCGCCCTTGTCGGTGAAGGTGTACATCTCCTTGCTGACGACCTCGGTCGCCTCGCCCATCCCGCGCTGGAACAGCGCTGTGTCCTCGAAGATGGGCGCCTCGGTGTAGCCGTAGCCGGCGCGACGGGCGGGCCAGAGCAGCAGCTCGCGCACGGCGAGCCAGCGGCCGGAGTCAGGCGGGAGGACGTCGTAGGTGCCCTTCGGGGCTGCGAATCTCTGCTGCTCGGTCGTGCCGGCCACGGCTACAGACCCCGCCCGGACGGCGCGCCCGGGCCGCCGGTGAAGCCGCCGGTCAGCTCGGCGAGGAACGGGTTCGTCGCCCGCTCGGTGCCGACGGTGGTGTCGTCGTAGTGGCCGCAATGCACGATCGTCTCGTCCGGCAGCGGGAGTACGGTGCGCGCGAGGCTGTCCATCAGCTGCGGGAACGAGCCTCCCGGCAGGTCGCTGCGCCCGATGCTGCCGCGGAAGAGCAGATCGCCGGAGAACAGGCGTGGTGCCTCCGGCCCGGTCGGGTCCGGAGCGCCGAAGGTGACCGACCCGCGGGTGTGGCCCGGCGTCGCACGGACGAGGAAGTCCAACCCGGCGAGCTGCAGCGTCTCGCCGTCGCGCAGCTCACGGACGTCGTCGGGCTCGCTGAACGTGAGACGGCCGAACATCGGCGAGCCGGCCGGCGCTCCGAAGCCGGACCACGGGTCGGTCAGCTGCGCCCGGTCGTCGGGATGGATGAGCGCGGGGATGTTCTTCGCGCCGCACACCGGCGTGACCGAGAAGCAGTGGTCGATGTGGCCGTGCGTGAGCAGCACGGCGACCGGGTTCAACCGGTGGCGACGGAGCAGCTCATCGACGCCGTTCTCGACGCCGATGCCGGGGTCGACGACGACGCAGTCCTCACCCTCGGCGGGGGCGACCACGAAACAGTTGGTGTCGAAAGCCGAAGCGACGACGCGGGCGACCAGCACGAGCCCGAGGTTACCGACCCACGTCCGCCGCGCCGGCCGTCGTCGCAGACGGCCTGGCGTGGCCGGATGTTCCTGCGGCGCCGGTTCCATAAACTGCTGCCGTGCCACCCACCGCCCGTGAACGCCAACTCGCCCGCCAGCGCGCCGCCCGCCGAGCCGCCCGAGAGGCCGAGCAGGCCCAGAAGCGCCGCCGCAACCTCTCGATCGCCGGTTCGGTGCTGGTCGTGCTGCTGCTCGTCGGCGGCATCTGGGCGCTCGTAGGTCTCACCGGGAACGACAAGAAGACGCCCGCCGCGGCGCCCAGCGGCGACCCGGCAGCCGCGTCCGCCGCAGCCGCGGGTCCGTGCGGCTATACGAACAGCAGCCAGTCGGCAGGTAAGCCCGCGAAGCCGGCGAGCCTGCCGCCGGCGGAACCGCAGCGCACCGGTGCCTACACGGCCAAGCTCGACACGAGCCAGGGCGCGGTTACCTTCGACCTGCTGACCGACAAGGCGCCGTGCGCCGTCGGCTCGTTCCGTTCGCTCGCGGGATCGGGCTTCTACGACAACACCCCCTGCCACCGACTCGTCGCCCAGCCGATGTTCGGGGTGCTCCAGTGCGGCGACCCGTCGGGCACCGGGAGCGGTGGCCCGGGCTACACGTTCAACGACGAGAACCTCACCGGCGCGACCTACCCCAAGGGCACGGTCGCCATGGCCAACTCGGGCCCGAACACCAACGGCAGCCAGTTCTTCCTCGTCTTCACCGACACGCAACTCTCGCCGAACTACACCCCCTTCGGCCGCATCACCTCCGGCCTCGACGTCCTCGAGAAGGTCGCCAAGGGCGGCGTCAGCGGCACCGGCGGCGACGGTGCCCCGAAGATCCCGGTGCAGCTGAACAAGGTCACGGTCGCCGCCAGCTGACCTCGCGTCAGGCTCGCGGGGCCACCACGGTGACGCCGAGATGGGCTGCGAATGCCCCCGCAAGCCGGGTCAGCTGGTTCTCGTCGATGGTCGCGCCAGCGAGGTTGCCGACGCCGTCGAGGGCATCGAAATCGGCCCCGGTCAGGTCGACGTCCTGCAACGAAGCCCCACGGACGTCGAGCCGCCCGAGGTGGCAGTCGCGGAACCGGACGTACTGGAGCGTGGCCGAACCGGCATCGAACTCGTCGATGCGGCAGTCGAGGAACTGCACCGAGCTGAGCTCCGCCCCGCGGAAGTTGATGTAGTCGAAGCGACACCCGCGCACGGTCACGCGCGAGAAGGTCGCGGCGTGGGCGTCCAGTGCCCCGATCCGGCTGCCGTCGAGCACGATGTCGGAGAGCGACGCCGAGGACAGGTCGAGCGTTGCCAACCGGAGGTCGTCGGCCGCGCAGGAGTTCGCGCGGGCGCCGCGCAGGTCCGCGACGTCAACGGAGCAGGCGGAGAAGCGGCAGTCCAGGAACGACGCGTCCTCCGCCGCCACCCGCTCGCCGGCGAGCCCGGTGAACGCCAACCCGTCGTGGCCCTGACCGCGCCCGATCCGGTCGAGACCGGCCACCTCGAGTTCCGGCAGCTCGACCTGCGCCATCTCGTCCCAGTCAGGCCGGCTACGGCGTCGCGTGGGTGGCACTGACGTCCTCTCTGTGCCCGGCCGCCGCTCCCGTCGAGCGACCGCCATCGGGGACACCGATCATGCGTCGCGGAGGGCGACTGTCCAAGGCGCTCCTACAGCATCCCCATCAGGTGGTCCCGCCGGGCCGCCAGTAGTTCAGCCGACGCCGACGCCGAGGGCGGCCCGGGCACCTTGGCGCGCAGCGTGGCGTGGACGACCGCGTGCGGCATGCCCCGTCGCGCAGCGACCTGCCCGACGAGCTTGTTGACCTCGCGGCGCAGGTCGGCCGCCGCCCGCCAGGTCGCCGTGTCATCGGGCCGCGGCGGCTCGGCTCCGGGGTCGTCGCTCATCCGTGCCTCGGCGGCGGCCTCCCGAGCGCTGGAGACCCGCCGGCGCAGATCGGAATCCTGCCGCGCCAGCAGCGCAGCCGTCTGCTCCGGGGTCAGCAGGCCGGGCAAGCCCAGCATGTCCTCCTGCTCGTCGCTGAGGGGATCCCGCGGCTCGGCGGGAGCACCGGCGACCACGGCTCGGCCGCCGTGCAGGACGTGCGCGAACTCGGCCTCGGCGTCGAGCGCCTCCCACTGGTCGATGCCCGCCTCGTCGCGCTCCGGCGGGGGCAGCGGGTCGAGCTCCTCCCCCGACGGCTTGGGCGGCGGGAGCACGTGGTTCCGGTCGGACTCGAGCTCGGCGGCCAGCGCCAGCAGCGGCCGTACGGCGGGCAGGAACACCGTCGCCGACTCCTGCCGCCCCCGCGCCCGCACGACGCGGCCGACGGCCTGGGCGAAGAACAGCGGGGTGCGGTAGGAGGTCATCCAGGCCAGACAGGCCGCCCGGGGCACGTCGACGCCCTCCGAGACCATTCGGACGCAGACCGCCATCCGCTTGTTGCTGGTCGTGAAGGCGGCGATCTTCGCGCTGGCCTTGGGGTCGTCCGAGAGAATGACCTCCGGCGCCTCGCCGGTGACCGAGCGGACGATCTCGGCGTAGGCGCGGGCGTCGTCCTGGTCGGAGGCGAGCACCAGACCGGCCGCGTCGGGCATGCCGTGTGCCCGCAGCTGCGTGATCCGCTCGTCCATCGCCGCGAGCACGTGCGGCACCCACTGGCCCCGCGGGTCCAGAGCGGTCCGCCACGCCGACGCCTCGGTGCTGCGGGTCCCGGCCTCGGTCAGCGACGCCGCGACCACCTCGCCGGCACTGTTGCGCCACCGGGAGGTGCCGGTGTAGGCGGCGAACACGACCGGGCGGACGACGCCGTCGCGCAGCGCCTCGCGGTAGCCGTAGGTGTAGTCGGCGGTGCTCGCGAGGTTGCCCTCGCCGTCGTCGGTGTAGCGGACGAAGGGGATGCGCTCGTCGACGCGCGTGCGGAACGGCGTGCCGGTCAGGCAGAGGCGGCGGGCCGCCCGCTCGAACGCCTCGTAGACCGCCTCGCCCCAGGACAGGCCGTCGCCGGCGTGGTGCACCTCGTCGAGGATGACCAGCGACCGCTTGGCGGTGGCGCGGGCGGTGTGCAGGGTCGGCTTGCCGGCGACCTGCGCGTAGGTGGTGACGTAGCCCGAGGTGTCGGGGCGTACCGGACCGACCGAGTTCGGCAGCGTCGGATCGAGAGCGATACCGACCTTGGCGGCCGCCTCGGCCCACTGCGTGCGCAGGTGGTCCGTCGGCGCGACGACGATGACGCGGTCGACGGTGCGGCGGGCCAGCAGCCGCGCCGCGAGCGTCAGGGCGAACGTCGTCTTGCCGGCACCCGGGGTTGCCGTCACGAGGAAGTCCGACCCACCGGTGCCGTCGGTGCGGGTCTGCTCCTCGTAGGCGACCAGCGCCTCCCGCTGCCAGGCCCGAAGCGGGGGCCCGGCCGACGTCACCTCGGGCGACCCGTTGCGGAACGCCGCCGACCCACCCACGCCGGACGCCGGCGCGAACAGATCGGAGGGGGCGGAACCGGGACGCACTCGGCCCAACTTAGAGGGCGTCGCGGGGGTTGTGGGCCGGACACGCGCGGCTGTGGAACGACTCTCCTCGGCCCGGCCGCGAGTGATCTTCGGCCTTCCTGTCGTGACCGTCCGAGCGCAAGCAGCCACGCTGCGAAGTCACACAGTTCTGCCTGCCGCGCGGGCTGGACAGCCGAGCAACGGACCGCGAATAGTTCGAGCGCCTGCACGCCGCCAGCCGAGGAGCCACATTGAGCCCGCGCCATCCGATCCAGTGCATCCTGCCGCCGCACATCGTCGCCAACCTGGCGCGCAACGGCTCCGAGACCCAGCGCGCGCAGGCGCTGGACCACCTGCAGATCGACCACACGGTGCGCTCGGCACGGCTCAACCAGAGCCTGATGCGGGTGGCCGCCCGGCCCCGTCGGGTCACGGGCACCACCGGGTCGCCCTCCGCGCAGCGCAGCATCTTCGACTCGAAGCACGCCGAGGACCAGCCGCCCAGCGGCGTGCTGGTGCGTAGTGAAGGTCAGCCCGCCGTCTCCGACATCGCCGTCGACGAGGCCTACGACGGCCTCGGCGCGACCTTCGACTTCTACCTTGCGGCCTACGACCGCAACTCGATCGACGACGAGGGCCTTCCGCTGAAGGCCTACGTGCACTACGGCCAGAACTACGACAACGCCTTCTGGGACGGCTCGGAGATGGTGTTCGGCGACGGAGACGGCGACCTCTTCGAACGCTTCACCATCGCCGTCGACGTCATCGGGCACGAACTGACCCACGGCGTGACCGAGGACGAGGCGGGCCTCGTCTACTCCAACCAGTCCGGTGCGCTCAACGAGTCCATCTCCGACGTGTTCGGCTCGCTCGTCAAGCAGTACGCCAAGAAGCAGTCGGCCGCCGACGCCGACTGGCTGATCGGCGAGGGCCTGTTCACCCCGAACGTGCAGGGCCGCGCGCTGCGCGACATGGCCAACCCCGGAACCGCGTACGACGACGACGTCCTCGGCAAGGACCCCCAGCCCGCCTCGATGGCGGGCTACGTGCACACCAACCAGGACAACGGCGGCGTGCACATCAACTCCGGCATCCCGAACCGGGCGTTCTACCTCGCGGCCGTCGCTCTGGGCGGCAACGCGTGGGAGAAGGCCGGGCAGGTCTGGTACGACACCATCCGCGACCCACGGCTGCGGGCGACGGCTCGCTTCGCCACCTTCGCCAAGCTGACCGTCCG
>JAVEDQ010000214.1 GCA_030840885.1 Frankiaceae bacterium | reverse complement strand
GCTCCTCGGGCAGCGCGCCGGCGGTCATCCCGGCCTCGGCGAACACGGTGAGCGCGGCGGCGACCTCCGGGATCAGCACCACCTTGCCGTCGACGAACTCCGGCTCCTGCTGGTCGTTCTTCTTGTTGTGCGGCGCGAAGTGCTCCGTGGCGACCTGCTCGGCGAGGTCGAGGACGGCGTCGAAGGTCTCGCGCGAGTGCTCGGCGTGGCGGGGGCGCTTGCAGAGCAGCTCGACGTCGAGCCACTCGTAGAGCAGGAAGTCGAGGTCCCGACGGGAGAGCAGCTGCGAGGGCATGGCTCCACCGTAAGCCCGCCGAAGGCGACCCCGCCGGGGCCCGACGGAGCTCTACTCGGCAGCGACCTTCAGCACCAGCTTGCCGAGGTTCTCCCCGCGGAACAGCCGCAGCAGCGTGGCCGGGAAGTCCTTCACCGTACCCTTGGCGACGTCCTCGTGGGCGGCGAGCTTGCCCTCGCTCATCCACGCGGCCATCTGCTCGACACCCTCGGAGTACCGGGAGGCGAAGTCGAACACGACGAAGCCCTGCATCCGGGCGCGGAAGACGAGCAGGTTCATGTAGTTCGACGGGCCGCGCAGCTCGCCCTGCGCGTTGTACTGGCTGATCGCGCCGCAGATGGCGATGCGCGCGCCCATCGCGAGCCGGCCCAGGACGGCATCGAGGATCTCGCCGCCGACGTTGTCGAAGTAGACGTCGACGCCCTTCGGGGCGTGCTGCTTGAGGCCCTTGCGGACGTCGTCGTTCTTGTAGTCGATCGCCGCGTCGAACCCGAGCTCCTCGACGAGCCAGCGGCACTTCTCGGCGCCACCGGCGATGCCGATGACGGTGCAGCCCTTGATCTTCGCGATCTGCCCGACCACGGTGCCGACCGCACCGGCCGCGCCGGAGACGACGACGGTCTCGCCGTCCTTCAGCGCCCCGACCTCGAGGAGACCGAAGTAGGCGGTGAGCCCCGGCATCCCCAGCGTGCCGAGGTAAGTCGGCAGCGAGGCGGCCGAGATGTCCACCTTGACGACGCCGGAGCCGTCGGAGACGGCGTACTCCTGCACCCCGAAGGTGCCGCTCACGTGGTCGCCGACCGAGAACTTCGCGTTGTTCGATGCCTCGACGACGCCCACGGCACCGGCGCGCATCACCTCACCGATCCCGACCGGCGGGATGTAGGAACGGCCCTCGTTCATCCACCCGCGCATCGCCGGATCGAGCGACAGGTAGAGGACGCGGACGAGCAGCTCGCCGTCGCCGGGGGTGGGGACGTCCTCGCTGGTGATCTCCCAGTTCGAGTCCTGGGGCAGGCCGCTCGGGCGGGAGGCGAGACGGACCTGGGTGTTGGTAGCCATGGTCTCTTTCTACGCCCGGTTCCGGGCGCCCGCGCCGCGTGCGCCGGGTCAGGAACCCGACGCCTTGCCCCGGCTGGACGTGCGCGGCTTCGGCTCGGCGGCCGGGTGGTCGGGGCTGAGGCTCTCGCGCGCGGCCTCGATCGGCAGCAGCACCTGCGTCAGCACCTCGGCGACGATGCGCTGCTGGGATGCGATGGCCTTGGTCATGTCGGCCATCTCGCTCTGCATGTCGCCCCAGCGGTCCAGGCGATCGGCGAGCTCCTTCTGCGCCTCCGACAGCCGGCGGACCGGCCCGGTGGTCGCGGCGACCAGCGAGGTGGCCCCGTCCATGAGCTGCTGCAGATACTGCCCCGCGTCCTTCGCCCCGGGCACCGGGAGGACCCCGGCCGCACGGGTGAACAACCGCCAGGCGTCGCCCATCCGGTGGATCGCCTGATCCTGTGCGGCACGCAGTGCATCGAACGACGACGACGAGTCAGCCATGACGACATCCCTTCGGACCCTGAGAGGCCGATCATGACACGTACGCCGCCGCAGGAAGCGGCGACGCCCTCGCCGGTGCGTCCCGGACCCCGGCGACCGGCACGATGTGGGCGTGCGCATCCTCCTCCCGCCGAGCGAGGCCAAGAGCCCCGGCGGCACCGGGGTGCCGCTCGCCGAGCTCGGCCTGGGCACCGGTCAGCTCGCGACGACCCGTCGGACGGTGATCGATGCCGTCGCCCGGCTCTGCGCGGACCGGCCCGACGACGCCACCGACCTGCTGCGGCTGCCGCCCGGGGTGGCCGAAGCCGCTCGCGCCGCCAACGTGGCCGTGTGGCAGGCCCCGACGATGCCCGCCCTCGACCGCTTCACCGGCGTGCTGTTCGACGCCTTCGCGCCGGGCTCGCTGCCACCGGCGGCACGGGCACGGGCAGAGGAGTCGGTCGTCGTGTTCGACGGCAGCTTCGGGGTCCTCGGCGGTGGCGACCTCGTCCCGGACCACCGGGTCCCGGCCGCCGCGATGCTCCCCGACCTGGGTGGCGTCGCGGCCCTGTGGCGTCCCACACTCGCCGCCGAACTACCTGCGCGCTTCGCCGGGCACGTCGTCGTGGACCTCCGCTCCACCGACTACGCCGCGATGTGGCGGCCGGGTCCGAACGACGTGCTCGACGTACTGACGGTGCGGATCCTCGTCGCGCAGCCGGGCACCTCCGGCCATCGATCCGGCGAGCGGCACGCCGTCACGTCGGTACCGAGCAAGGTCGGCAAGGGATTGCTTGCCCGTGCGCTGTGCCGGACGCGCCGCACCGTCCGCAGCCGGCGCGACGTCCTCGCGGTCGCACGCACCGTCGGGTTCACGCCGCTGCCGACAACTCGGGGTGATCAGCTGGACCTGGTGTTCGACTTCGTGCCGAAGGCGAGCCGCTGAAGCCGTCCGCGTGCTCGGCCGGCTCAGTTCTCGATCTCGAAGAAGGGGTCGAGGTGGCCGTCGGTGAGCCGGCGGCGGACCGGCAGGCTGGGCGAGCGCAGGACGAGGTGTACCCCGGCGCTCGTGCACTTGCGCCGCAGCGCGACCA
>JAVEDQ010000162.1 GCA_030840885.1 Frankiaceae bacterium | reverse complement strand
CGAGCCGAAGGGACCCGTTTCGATGTCCTCTATTCCTGCCTGTCTACTGAGTCCGAGTGGTGCTGCGGTGCCGTGTCTGGGGCATCCGGTGCTGGACCGGTATCTGACGTTCGTGGCGTCGCGGGCTCGGCCGAACACGGTGCTGGCCGCGGCCTCGGATCTGAAGGCGTTCTTTGCTGTCGTCGGTAAGGAACCGGCCGAGGTCGGGGTCGGGGACGTCTTGGACTTCATTGCCGAGCAGCGCCGGCCCCGAGGCGACGGCCGTGTCGTGCGGCTGGCCGACGGTGAGGCCGGCTTGTCCTCGCGGACGATCAAGCGTCGGCTGTCGTCGGTGTCGGGGCTGTTCGGCTGGTTGATGCTGCTCGGCGAGGTGTCGGCCAACCCGGTGCCGCGCGGGCTGTCGACCCGCCGGGCCGGTTCGCGGTCGGCGGTGCCGCTGGTCCGCACCCCGCGGACGTTGCCGCGGGTGCTGGAGCCGGCCGAGGCCGACCGGCTGCTCGCCGCGCTGCGGCGCTGGCGGGACCGGGCCATGGTCGAGGCGATGCTGCTCGGCGGCCTGCGTCGCTGCGAGGTTCTCGGTCTGCGACTGGAGGACCTGCGCCCGGCCGAGGGACGGGTGTTCATCGCCGAGGGCAAGGGCGGACATCAACGGCTGATCCCGATCTCGAAGCGGTTCTTCCGCAGCCTGTCGCGCTATCTGAGCTCCGAGCGGCCGGACGACGCCGACCCGGTGTTCGTGTTCGTCGTGCTCAAAGGCCAGCACCGGGGCCGGCCGCTGACCGCCGACGGACTCGATGAGATCGTCCGCGGGGCCCGCAGCCGGGCCGGGCTGGCGCACGCGACCTGCCACGAGCTGCGACACACCTGCCTGACCCGGCTCCGGGAAGCGGGGATGGCGCTGGAGGCGGTGCAGGCCCAGGCCGGGCACCGGTCGATCGAGTCCACCCGGATCTATCTGCACCTGGCCAGCGACTGGCTCGCCGGCGAGTACCACCGCGCCACCGACACCCTCGACGCCGCGCCGGCTGCGGGAAGCACCCGATGAGCGCCGCCGCCCTCGAGCCGTCCCCTGCGCTGCCGTTGGGTCTGCATCCGGAGTGGCAGCAGTTCGCCAGCCGGGCACCGCAGCTGACCGCGACTGCCACCGCCTATCTGGCCCAGGTCGGGTTGTCGCTGAGCCCGGCCAGCGTCCGCGCCGCGGACAACGCGCTGCGCATCCTGGTCACCGACCTGCTCGCCCACGAGCCGCAGGTCACCGGCTTCGCGTCGGTCACCCGAGTCGTGATCGAACGGTTCAAGACCCGGCTCGCGGCCCGCACCGTCGTCCGGACCGGCAATCCGGTGTCGGCCAACACCATCCGGCAGCGGCTCGGCAGCCTGCGGACGTTCTTTGACCGAATCGGCGAGTGGGACTGGGCCGACGCCCCGGCCCGGACCCCGATCTTCTCCATCGACCTGCCGATCGTCGACGACCCGCTGCCCCGCTTCCTCGACGACGCCACCGCCGCCCGGCTGCTCCGCGCCGCCAGCGCCGACCCCGACCCGCTGTCCCGGCTGGTCGTTCACCTGCTGGCCCGGACCGGCCTGCGGGTCAGCGAACTCTGCGGCCTGGCCGCCGACGCCGTGGTCACCATGAACGGCGCCCCCTGGCTGCGGGTCCCGCTCGGCAAGCTGCACAACGACCGCTACGTCCCGCTGCACCCGCACCTCGTCGAACTGCTTACCGCCTGGACCGCCGGTCACGACGACGCCGGCACCGGGCTGCTGCTCACCCGCGCCGGTCGGCCGCTGAACCGGCACAGCGTCACCCGCATCCTCAACCGGATCGCCCGCCGCGAAGGCCTCGGCCACATCCACCCCCACCAGCTCCGCCACACCCTGGCCACCCAGGCCATCAACCGCGGGATGCGGATCGAAGCGATCGCCGCCCTGCTCGGCCACCGCACCCTGCGGATGACGCTGGTCTATGCCCGGATCGCCAACCGCACCGTCGCCGCCGAATACCACTCCGTCAGCGACCAGGTCGACGACCTCTACGCCGACCCCGACCTCCCCGGCCAGGAAACCCCGGCCATGCGCCGGCTCCGCGACGAGCACCGCCGCATGCTCGGCAACGGCTGGTGCACCCGCCCCACCGACCTCGACTGCGCCTTCGAAACCATCTGCGAAGGCTGCGGCTTCTTCCAGACCACCATCGAGTTCCGGCCCACCCTGCAGGCCCAACGCGACCACGCCGCCGCCCACGACCAACCCCAGCGCGCTGCCCTCTACGACACGATCATCAAGACCGCCACCGCATGACCCATCACCGGCATAACCCAACCCCGCCTTGACGGATCACCGGCATAAGTGCCGCTCGCGTGCGCTTCCGCGAGGGGAAGCCGGCGCAGTCGCGCGCCGGAGTCATACTGGCAACGTGGCAAGTCCTTCGGTGCCAGAGCATGGGAGTACGCGGCCGTGGCATCCGAAGGCAAACGGCACGCGGTGGGGGCTTGCCTGGTGGTGGTACGCGTGGATGACGATCTGTGTTGGAGCCCCCGCGCTCGACCGGGTGCTTGGCGGCCACGTGCGCAGCCCGGTTGATGTCGGACTGGACGTCTTCATCTTGGGCGCGTGTGTAGCTTGGCTGCTCGTCTTGCCGTACGAGCTGCGAAACCAGCGGCGATACAGGCGGAGCCCACATCGGGCTGACGGTGACATCTGATCCCATGAGCACCCGGCAGCGGCCCGCGCATAGGTGCCGTTCGCGGACGTTCTGCCTCGCCCGAGCGGGCGTTGCTGGGCTGCGGCACAGCCTCGGCGGCAACCCCAACCGGTCATCTCGTCCTTGATCTGCCCGACCTGTGACCGACGGTCTGGACGCGGTTCGAGCTTAGGAGCACTGTTCCGGGACGCAGCGGCACACCTGCTGCAGTGGCTGCCGGGGAGGCATTGCGGATGCCCGAGCGACCCCGCTACCGGAACATCATCAGCGACAGCGCCCGGTGGGAGGGCTTCTCGTTCCGCCCCGACGACATAGTCATCAGCGCTCCTGCCAAGTGCGGGACGACGTGGATGCAGATGCTGTGCGCGATGCTGGTGCTGGACGCGGTGAGCTTCGATCAGCCGCTCGCCCGGATCTCGCCGTGGCTCGAC
>JAVEDQ010000140.1 GCA_030840885.1 Frankiaceae bacterium | reverse complement strand
CCCTGCCGGTTCACGGCGGCGTCGGCGGCGGCCATACTGGGGCCTAGGTGACTGGGGCTGGGCCTGGTTGGGTGCTGTCCACGGGGAGGAGACCGACGTGTGGAAGCTGCCGCGTCGCACCGGCCGGGCGAGGGTCCCGCGCCGGTACTCGTTCGTCTTCCTCGATCGCGTCGATACCGCCGAACGCAGCCACCACCTGGCCGATCTCGGCCGTCGGCTGCGCCGGGTGCGGTCGGACCTGGTGTTCTACCGCCGCCAGGAGTTCCTCCCCGGCAAGTCGACGCGGATCCGCGCCGGCCGGCTCGCCTACACCGACCTGCTGCGGGACGCGTGCACGATCCTCGACGTGCCGCACGACCTCGACGTCCTACGAGGTATGGAGCTGCAGCTGGAGATCCTCCGCGTGGAGGCGGCGCTCGCCGGTGCGGGCATGGATCTGCAGACCGTCAGCTGAACTCATCCCTGACGGGGAGCCGGGCACCGCGTGTAGGTCAGGCGCGCTTCGCGCACGACCTCGTGATCCTCGATCGCGTACCCGCAGGTCTGGCAGGGTCGGCTCGCGACTGAGGCGCGGATGGGCGCCGAGTGGTCCCCGACCTGCGGCGGGCCCATGAACCGGAAGACGAACCGTTCGAACCAGCCACCGGGCTCGCCCTGCGTCCTACTCACGTGCGCCCATGACCGGACAACGGCCCGGGTTCGCAGGGGATTCCGACGCAGCGCTGTTATTGGTTCCACGATTTCCGGCACTCGCGCCTAGGGTGCAGGAGTGGTGGACGGGATGGTTTCGCAGGCAAGCCGACTCAAGTCGGTCCGATACGACATCCGGGGCCCGCTGCTGCAGCACGCCCGCGCGCTCGAGGCCGCCGGCCACCGCGTGATCAAGCTGAACATCGGCAACCCGGCACCATGGGGCCTCGAGACGCCGGAGCTCGTCGTCGAGGGCCTGGTCCAGAACATCCAGGACGCCGAGGGCTACAGCGACGCCCGCGGCATCTACCCCGCGCGGCTGGCCGTCGCCCAGTACTACGCCGGGCGTGGCGTCGAGGACATCACCCCCGACGACGTCTTCCTCGGCAACGGCGTCTCGGAGCTCATCTCCCTGAGCCTGCAGGCGCTGCTCGACCCGGGCGACGAGGTTCTCGTGCCGTCCCCGGACTACCCGCTCTGGACCGGTGCGGTCCGGCTGTGCGGCGGGCGCGCCGTCCACTACCGCAACGACGAATCGATCGGCTGGCAGCCGGACCTCGAGGACGTCGCAGCCAAGGTCACCCCGAGCACCCGCGCGCTGGTCATCATCAACCCGAACAACCCGACCGGCTCCGTCTACAGCCGGGAGATGTTGCTCGGCCTGCTGGAGATCGCCCGCCGGCACGGGCTGCTGGTGCTCGCGGACGAGGTCTACGACCACGTGCTGTTCGACGACGCCGTCCACGAGCACGCCGCCGCACTCGCGCCGGACCTCGTGGTGCTGACCATGTGCGGGCTGTCGAAGAACCACCGGGCCGCCGGTTTCCGCTCCGCGTGGCTCGCCATCTCCGGTCCGCGGGCGCCTGCGGCCGACTACATCGAGGGCCTCGACCTGCTGGCCAACATGCGCATGTGCCCCAACGTGCCGGCCCAGCACGCGGTCCAGGCCGCCCTGGGGAGCCGGTCGAGCATCGACGCGCTGCTGCAGCCCGGCGGGCGACTGCGGGAACAGCGCGACCACGCGTGGGAGCGCCTGAACGCGATCCCGGGTGTCTCGTGCGTCAAGCCGAAGGGTGCCCTGTACCTGTTCCCCCGGCTCGACCCGGAGGTCTATCCCGTCAAGGACGACGAGCAGCTGGTGATCGACCTGCTTCAGCAGGAGCACGTGCTGGTCACGCACGGCACCGGCTTCAACCTGCCGACCACCGACCACATCCGGATGGTCTTCCTCGCGCCGGTGGACGTTCTCGACGACGCGATCAGCCGCTTCGCGCGGTTCCTGTCGACGCGGGCCGCCTGACACCCTCGCTCACCCGTTGGCACGTGTGAGTCGACCCGCGAGGGTCGGCACCACGATCGCCGCGGCGACGAGGTGCAGGGCCATCAAGGTCATCGCGGAGGCGGCGTCGAACCCGAACGTGAGGTCCGGGACGACCGACAGCGCCGTCAGTCCGACCGCTGTCCGCACGAAGGTCGACCGCGGCCGGCGTGCCTTGCGCGCCATCGCCGCGGCGATGCCGAGACCGAGCAGCGAGAAGATCAGCGTCAGCTCCGCGAACCCGGCAACCGGGATGCTCTTGCCGTCGCGGCCGGCGAACGCGACTCCGGCGGCTGACGCGACCGCAGCCAGGCCGCTGGTGCTGACCGAGGCGACGAGGGCGGCGGCAACGCCGTGCTTCCAGATCGGCTGCCGCTCGGTGACCGGCGCGCTGTGGGTGGTGCTGGTGGGGACCTGGGTGGTGATGGTGGTGGTCATGGCGAACTCCATCCGTTCGGCAGGCCGCCGAGTGCGACCCGCTCACACCACCGCCACGAACGGACATGACTGGATCCGACAGGTCGCGATGGGCGGATTAATAAATCGGCCGTCGAGATTTTGTGCGGCACCGTGTCGTATCCACGGGTGCCGTTCGTGGTGCAGGTGGAGCGGTCACCGGGACCGCCGAGAGTCAGGAGAACTGTGATGACGCAATACCTGCTGGCCGTGCACGGCCCGGCCGAGATGGGCGAGTTCGGCGACTACGGCTCCCGCGAGGCGATGGAGGCGGCGTTCGCCGCGACCGACGCCTTCAACGACGAGCTGCGCGCCGAGGGCTCCTGGGTCTTCGCGGGCGGCCTCCAGCCGGCGTCGACGGCGACCGTCGTCGACGGCCAGGGCGCCTCACCAGTAGTGACTGACGGCCCGTACCTCGAGACCAAGGAGGTCCTCGCCGGCTTCTGGATCGTCAAGGCGCCTGACCTCGACGCCGCGCTCGCACTCGCAGCGAGGGGCTCCAAGGCGTGCGGGGGCAAGATCGAGGTCCGTCCGTTCGACGGCCTCGAGAGCGACGGCTGATCGATGCAAGGCGAACGGGCGGCCGTCGAACGGGTCTTCCGGGAGGAGTACGGCCGCCTGATCGCCTCGCTCACCCGCCGATTCAGGAGCATCGACGTCGCGGAGGAAGCGGCGGGCGAGGCGCTCGTGGCCGCGCTGGAGAAGTGGCCGGAGTCCGGCATCCCTCCCAACCCCGGCGGCTGGCTCACCACCACCGCCGGCAACCGCGCGATCGACCGGCTCCGCCGTGAGAAACAGCGCGACGCCAAGCATCAGGCGGCCTTCATGACGTACGACGACACCCCGCACGAACCCACCGGACCGGTCGAGGACGACCGGTTGCGGTTGCTCTTCACCTGCTGCCACCCGGCGCTCGCTCCGGAGGGGCGGATCGCGCTGACGCTGCGACTGCTCGGAGGGCTGACCGTGCCCGAGATCGCGCAGGCGTTCCTCGTGCCCGAGACCACGATGGGCCAGCGGATCACCCGGGCAAAGCAGAAGATCGCGTTGGCGAAGGTGCCCTATCGGGTGCCCGAGGCCGGCGATCTGCCCGAGCGGCTCGACGGTGTGCTGGCGGTGCTGTTCCTCGTCTTCAACGAGGGCTACCTCGCCACCGGCGACGGCGACCCGGTCCGGGCCGAGCTCACGGGCGAGGCGATCCGGCTGACGCGCATCCTTCGCCGGCTGCTCCCCGAGGAGCCCGAGGTAGCGGGCCTGCTCGGGTTGCTGGTGCTCACCGAGGCCCGTCGTGATACCCGGGTACGCGACGGGCAACTGGTCCCGCTCGCTGAGCAGGACCGGTCCGGCTGGGACCGCGCGCTGATCGATGAGGGCCACGCCCTCATCCGCGAGTGCCTCGCGATCAACCGACCCGGCCGCTACCAGATCCTCGGTGCGATCAACGCCGTCCACACCGACGCGCCCACGACGGCCGACACACAGTGGTCGCAGGTCGTCGCGCTCTACGACCAGCTGACCCGGCTGGACCCGTCACCGATCGTCGCCCTCAACCGCGCGGTCGCGATCGCGGAGCTGGACGGACCGGAGGTCGCCCTCGCGCAAGTCGACCGGCTGCCGCTGGAGAGCTACCACGCGTGGCACGCCACGCGCGCCGACCTGTTGCGACGACTCGGCCGGCACGTCGAGGCAGGAGCGGCGTACGACGCTGCGATCGCGGCCACCTCGAACTCGGCTGAGCGTGGTTATCTGACCGGGAAGCGCGCCGGACTGCCGGAACCCACCCAACGTTGACGACCCCCCTCGTCATCCGACGCTGTCGGGTCTACGCTTCGCCCGTGGAGCCGTCGGCTCGGCCTGCAGATGTGCGGGAGGCCTCGGGCCTCCCGCCCATCGACACGATCCGTGATCCGGACCGGCTGGCCCAGATCGCCGCCGTTGTGTCGGGCAGTAGCAGCTCGACCGTCCTAGCGGGTCTCATACACCTCGCGGGTCGCGTGGCCGGTGCGGATCACGCGCAACTCTCCCTGCTCGCCGATCGGCAGTTCGCCACCGCCGTCCGCGCTTCCGACGCGTCGATCTCCGAGCACGTCAGCCCGCTCGAGGACAGCCTGTGCACGGTCACGGTGCTCTCCGGCGACGTGCTCGTCGCCGCTGACACCAGCATGCATCCGTGGCTGTGCGACCTGCCTCCGGTGGTCGAGGGCGCTGTGGGCGCCTACCTCGGAGTGCCGCTGCTGCTGCCGGACGGCACCAGCGTCGGAGCCCTGTGCGTGTACGGACCCGCGCCGAGGGAGTGGTCGCACCGAGACGTCGGGTTGACGTGCGACGTCGCCGACGTCGTGTCCCTGGAACTGCGCCGACTCGCTGTCGGTTCGCGGGCGGAACTGTCGCCGGCTCATCCGACTCCGACCAGCTGACCTCCCCCGCTGCGCATGACCGTCTTTATTGGACCGTCCATGGGAGCGCACCTCGACGGCACGGAGCGTCAGCCGGTGTTCCTCGCGGATGCGGCGCAGTCGGCGCCTGAGCTCCAGTGAGGAACACATCAGGCGTCGGGCGATCCACTCCAAGAGTGTGGATCGAGTCGTCCGGTAGAAAGATCGCATGGCGCTCGTGAAAGTTTGCGATATGCATGACCTGGCTGAGTGGTGGGTCGAGGTCGAGGCCACCCGCACCTTCGCGATCGACGGCCGCAGCTATGAGGTCGACTTGTGTGGGGAGCACGACGCCGCACTCACGGCGGCGCTGCAGCCCTATGTCGAAGTCAGCCGCAAGGTGGCCTAGAGGGATAGGCCCGGCTAGGAGTTCGTCGTGGGACTGGCGGATGACCTGCTGGCCGACCTCGTCGTTGGTGGTAGCAAGCGGGGTTGCGGGGTCACGCTGAGCAACCTGGTTGAAGCTTCACCTACCCCTAGAAACACCGGTTGCGCAAGGGCAATCCGCGGCGCGCCCTGAAGCCATACGTACTAGGACAGTTGTCCAACTGGTTATCCCTGGGCCAGCTGCGCACACTTCGGCACAGCGTCAGCAGAGACGCTGCTTCGGGGCACGGCGCGCTGCGCGCCGTGC
>JAVEDQ010000134.1 GCA_030840885.1 Frankiaceae bacterium | reverse complement strand
CAAGCCTCCGCCCGCCGCCGCGCCAAACAAGCGAAACGCGACAAGCACAAACCGAAGACCCGCAACCCCCGGCGCACAGCCGACTGGAACAACCCACCCGCAGGCGCCGACACCGACCCCGACCTGCCGTTCTGATGGCAGGTGACACGATGCGCCGCATGGTGCCCTACGCGGTCTGGGGCTGGGACCCCACCGGCAGCCCTCCCACGGCCGACGAGTTGCGTCAGCTGCGGCCGACGGTGGAGCAGTCGCTCGGCTTCAGTCTGGGCGAGCCCCGGTTCGGCCAGCTCGGCGAACTCCCGCCACCCCGCGTGCGGTTGGCCGCCGCCCTGGAGCCGCTCGGCAGTGATGACCCGGCCGATCGGGCCCGGCACGCGATCGGTCGCTCCTACCTCGATCTACTGCGTGGGCTGAACGGCGCGGTGGAGCCGGTCCCGGACCTGGTCGTCCGTCCGACCACCCCGGCCGAGGTCGAGCAGGTCCTGGCCTGGGCCGGCGACGCCGGAGCCGGGGTCGTCCCGTTCGGTGGCGGCAGCAGCGTCGTGGGCGGGGTCGGCCCCGTGCCCGCCGCCGCCGAACGCCCGGTCATCTCGCTGGACCTGCAGCGGCTCTCCGGGGTGCTCGAGGTGGACCGCACCAGCCGAGCCGCACGCATCGCGGCCGGCACGCTCGGACCGGCCGTCGACGCCGCGCTCCGCCCCGATGGCCTGAGCCTCCGGTTCTTCCCGCAGTCCTACGAACAGTCGACGGTGGGCGGATGGCTCGCGACCCGGGCCGCCGGCCACTACGCGACGAAGCTGCAGCACATCGACGACCTCGTCGAGTCGATCACCGCCTGCACCCCTGTCGGCTGGTGGGAGTCGCGCCGGCTGCCGGGGTCGGGCGCCGGGCCGAGCCCGGACCGGATGCTGCTCGGTAGCGAGGGCTCTCTCGGCGTCATCACCGAGGCGTGGCTCCGGGTACAGGACCGCCCACGCCATCGGGCCACCGCCTCGCTCGTCGCCGGCAGCTTCCCGAGCGGCGCCGACGCGGTGCGGCTCCTGCTGCAGAGCGGCCTCGCCCCGGCGACGTGCCGGCTGATCGACGGGGTCGAGGCGACCACGAGTGGCGCCCCCGGGGTCGCCGCCGGAGAGGCGCTGCTGGTGCTGGGCGCCGAGTCGGCCTCGCATCCCGTCGAGGATGAGCTCGAGGCTGCGGTGGCCGTGGTGGAAGAGGCCGGTCTGCGGCGTCTCCCGCCGACCAGCAGCGCCGGCGACGCGTGGCGCAACGCGTTCAAAGCTGCTCCGTTGCTGCGGGAACGGCTGGCGCTGCTCGGCGTGATCGTCGAGACGTTCGAGACCGCGGTGCCCTGGGCCCACTTCCCCGCTCTCCACCGCGAGGTGACCGCTGCGGTGGAGAACGCCCTGCACGAGATCTGCGGCGGAGGGCGGGTGACCTGCCGCCTGACGCACGCCTACCCCGACGGCTGCGCCCCCTACTTCACGGTGCTCGCACCTGGTCGGCCGGGCAGCGAGGCGGGGCAGTGGCGGGACATCAAGAGCGCCGCCAGCGACGCGGTCCTCGGCGCCGGTGGCACCATCACCCATCACCACGCGGTCGGTCGTGATCATGCCCCGTGGTACGGGCAGCAACGTCCACCCGTGTTCGCCGCAGCCCTCGCCGGGGCCCGTCATGCGGTCGACCCCACGGGGCTGATGAACCCCGGTCTGTGGGACACCGACAGTGATATGCACTACCGATGAGATCGTCCAGGTGCAGGGCACACCCGCGCAGCGCCGCGCTGCCCCTGCTCGCGTTGGTCGCGTTGGTCGCCCTCGTCAGCACCGGGTGCAGCACCGGTCCGACGGCAGCTCCGGCCACACCGCCGTCGAGCGCGGCTCCTGTCGCGAGCCAGGCGCCCAGCGGGTTCCCCACCGACGACGACGGCGCGGCCCTCGACGCGGCCAAGGCCTTCACCCTGAAGGTCACCAGCTACGACCACACGAAGCTGCCCGACCAGCGCACCGCCGTACTCGGGCTGGTCGGCGAACCGCTCAAGACCCAGCTGGCGAAGTCGCTGGCCGACGACGGTGACTTCGCGAAGGCGGCCGTGGCTGATCAGCGCAACGCCAGCGGACGCGTCCTCGACCTCGGCCTCGTCACGCGCGAGGGCAACCGGGCCGTGGTGCTGCTGTTCGTCGACCAGCAGCTCACTGCGCCGAATTTCGACCAGACGCAGCGGCTGCGGCAGCGCGTCACGCTGACCCGTGGCGCCAACGGTGCCTGGCTCGCCACGAAGCTCGAGACGGTCTAGCTAGTCGCGGTCGTGATGCGGCGGCCGGTCGTCGAGCAGCCGCTCGAGGTCCCGATCCCGCTCCCCGGAGTCCCCGGAGTCGCCCGCGGGGTCCGGTTCGTCGCCCCAGCCGATGGGCTGCTCGTCGGACGATTCCTGGCGCTCGGTCACGTGCCACCTCCTGTGCGGCGCAGTCTGTGCGGCAACATTGTCCCTCGTGACCGACGCGCTCGACTCGTTGCTGACCGTCCTCGATCTCGAGCAGATCGAACTCGACATCTTCCGTGGCACCAGCCCCGACGAGAAGCTGCAGCGCGTGTTCGGCGGTCAGGTCGCCGGGCAGGCCCTGGTCGCCGCCGGCCGCACCGTGGCGAGCGACCGGCACGTCCACAGCCTGCACGCCTACTTCCTGCGGCCGGGCGACCCGGCGATCCCGATCGTCTACCAGGTCGATCGCATGCGCGACGGTCGGTCGTTCACCACCCGACGGGTGGTGGCGATCCAGCACGGCAAGCCGATCTTCAACCTCTCCGCCTCGTTCCAGGTCGCGCAGCCGGGCGTGGAGCACCAGATCGACATGCCCACCGACGTGCCCCGACCCGAGACACTGCCGACGTTCCACGACCGGTTCGCGCCCTACCAGGACGAGCTCGGCGCCTGGTACACCCGCCCCCGGCCGGTCGACGTCCGCTACGTGGGGCACCCGCCGCGGGCCGCGCTGGGCCAGGGGCCGCAGGAGCCCAGCTCCCAGGTGTGGCTCCGCGCCGACGGGCAGCTCCCGGATGATCCCTTGCTGCACGTCTGCATCGCCACCTACGCCAGCGACATGGTGCTGCTCGACAGCGTGCTGCTACCCCACGGCCTGGCCTGGCAGAGCGGCAACGTCGTCGGCGCCAGCCTCGACCACGCCATGTGGTTCCACCGCCCGTTCCGCGCCGACGACTGGTTGCTCTACGACCAGTGGTCGCCCTCGGCCTCGGGCAGTCGTGGACTCGCCGCAGGCCGGTTGTGGAGCAGCGACGGTGCGCTGGCGGTCAGCGTCGTCCAGGAGGGGCTCATTCGTGTCGTCCGCTGAGTCGAGCCGTCCCTCACCGAAGCTCTGGACCGCCCGCCAACTGGTCCTGGCCGCCGTCGCCGTTCCCGTCGTCGTGGTGGCCGGCGTGCTCAGCGCCCTGTTCGCTCCCGTCGAGGTCACCGTCGCGGTCGTCGCGGCGCTGCTGCTCGTCACCGCAGCTTGCTGGGTCGGGCTGCGCGGCCGCTACCGGTCCTGGAGCTACACCGAGCGCGACGACGACCTGATCGTCAGCCGCGGCCTGCTGATCCGGCGGCTGTCGGTCGTGCCCTACGGACGGATGCAGTTCCTCGACGTCACCGCCGGCCCCGTCGACCGGTGGCTCGGACTGGCCACGGTCCAGCTGCACACCGCCGCCGCCTCGACCGACGCGTGCATCCCCGGCCTGGAACTGGTCGAGGCCCAGCGGCTGCGGGACCGGCTCGCCGCTCTCGGCGAAGCGCGCAGCGCCGGCCTGTGAGCGCGGGTCTGTGAGCGAGCCTGACGTCCCCGTCGACTGGACTCGGCTGCATCCGCTGTCGCCGGTGATCAGCTTCGGCCGGACGGTCGGGGTGGTGCTCGTCATCCTCGTCCCCCGGCTGATCGCCGAATCCGGCGACGTCGTCGGGTTCGCCGTGGAGGGCGGCATCCTGCTGCTGGGTGTGGTGGCGGGGATCGTGTCCTGGCTGGTGACCCGGTGGCGCGTCGCCGGCTCGGAGCTGCAGATCGAGACCGGCCTGGTGCGGCGCCAGTCCATCCGTCTTCCGTTGGCCCGCGTGCAGGCCATCGACCTCGATCGGCCGCTGCTCGCCCGGGTCGTCGGCCTCGCCGAGGTCCGGGTGCAGGTCGCGGGCTCCGGTGCCGGCCGCGGCCGGCTTGCCTACCTGCCCGAGGACGAAGCCGTCCGGGTCCGGGCGCAGCTGCTGGCCCTCAGCCACGGCCTGAACGCGGAAACGCCTGCCCCGGCCGGTCGCGCCGTGTTCACCGTCGACAACCGCCGGCTGGTGCTGTCCACCCTGCTCGGGATGCCAGTGATCGCCCTGGCCGTGCTCGTGATCGCCGCCGGTGTCCTCGTGATCGTCGAGGGAACCGGCGCCGGCATCGTGCCGCTGCTGCCGGCGCTCGCCGCCGTCGGGACCCTGCTCTGGCGGCGCCTGAACGCCGAGTTCAACCTCACAGCCTCCGACGCCCCCGACGGGCTCCGGGTCGATGGCGGCCTGCTCGGCACCCGGCACGAGACCGTGCCGCTGCACCGGGTGCAGGCGGTCCGCTGGGACGAGCCGCTGCTCTGGCGCCCCTGGGGCTGGGTGCGCCTCGAGATCGACGTGGCCCAGCAGCGGACGTCCCGCGGCGACAGCGGCGACAGCTTCCCCGACCGGGCGCTGGTGCCCGTCGGGACCGTCGAGGACGCCGCCCGGGTGCTCGCCCGCGTGCTGCCGGGCGCCGATCCGCGGGCCGCGCTGGGTGCCCGGCCGCCGTCCCGCGCGCGGCTGCTCGCGCCGCTGAGCTACCCCAACCTCGGGCTGTCGGTCGACGAGCGCTACGTCGTCTGCTCGTCCGGGTTCCTCCGCCGCCGGATGGTCGTCGTCCCACTGGCCAAGGTGCAGAGCCTGCGGCGGGTCCAGGGCCCGGTCGCCCGCTTCCTCCGACTGTCGACCGTGCACGTCGACCTCGTCGGCCGCCGCTGGCGGGCAGCCGTGCGGCTCCGCGAGGCCGAGCAGGCCGAGGCGCTGTGGCCCCAGCTCGCCGAGCGGGCGCGGCTGGCGCGTCAGCAGGCGTGACCGTCCGCGCACCGGAGAGGAACGGGACATGAGCATGCACGTACAGCAGATCCCCTCCGCCGGCGCCGCCTTCGAGGCGAAAGAGCGTGAGGTCCCCGAACCCGGCCGCAACGACGTTCGCGTCCGCGTCACCGCCTGCGGCGTCTGCCACTCCGACGTCATGGCGAAGGAGGGCATGTCCGCCTCCTATCCCCGCGTGCCCGGCCACGAGATCGCCGGGGTCGTCGACGCGGTCGGCGCCGACGTCGACGCCTGGTCGGTCGGCGACCGCGTCGGCATCGGCTGGTTCGGCGGGGCCTGCTACAGCTGCGACGCCTGCCGCCGCGGCGACTTCATCGACTGCGCCAACCTCCGCACCCCCGGCCTCACCGACGACGGCGGCTACGCCGACTACGCCGTCTTCCCCGCCGACGCGCTCGCCGCCATCCCCGACGGGCTCTCCGACATCCACGCCGCGCCGCTGATGTGCGCCGGCGTCACCACCTTCCACGCCCTGCGCAGCTCCCGGGCGCGGGCCGGCGACCTCGTCGCGGTGCTCGGCATCGGCGGCCTCGGCCACCTCGGCGTCCAGTTCGCGGCCAAGATGGGCTTCGAGACCGTCGCCATCGCCCGCGGTAGCGAGAAGGAGCGGTTCGCCCGCGAGCTCGGCGCCCACCACTACCTCGACAGCACCGCCGTCGACGTCGCCAAGGAGCTGCAGAAGCTCGGAGGCGCCAGCGTCGTGATCGCGACCGTCACCGCCGCACCCGCCATGGTCGCGGCGATCGGGGGCCTGAAGGCCCGCGGCGAACTCGTCGTGCTCGGCGCCGCCATGGAGGCCATGGAGGTCCAGCCCGTCGAGCTGATCATGCAGTCGCGGGTGATCACCGGACACCCGTCCGGGACCTCGAAGGACTCCGAGGACACGCTCCGCTTCGCGGCCCTGACCGGCATCCACCCGCTGGTCGAGACGATGGGGATGGCCGAGGCCGCCGACGGCTACGACCGGATGATGTCCGGCGACGCGCGCTTCCGCGTCGTCCTCACGAACGGCTGACCGTCCTCCTTCTCGCTACGCCGCGCTCCTGCCCGCGCGGTCGCCGGTTACTGCAATCCGTGGCGATACCGCACAATGGGTGGTCACTGCGAGCAATGAGGGGTTGTCGGTCCCGTGCTGATCGGTCTCGCCGCCGCCCTGGGCGCGGCGGTGATGTTCGGCATCGGCGCCGTCCGGCTTGCCATCGGCGCCCGGCGGGTGCCCTTCGCCGAGGGCATGTCCCTGCATCTCATCCCCCGGATGCTCCGCGAGCGGGCGATCGTGGAAGCCCTCGCGTTGAACCTCGTCGGCTTCGGTTTCCACCTCGTCGCGCTGCGCAACATCCCCCTGTTCCTCGCCCAGACCGGCATCGCGGCGAGCCTCGCCGTCACCGCGCTGGCCACTGTCCGTGTCTTCGGCAACAAGCTCGGCCGCAACGACTGGCTGGCGGTGCTGGCGGTCTGCCTCGGCCTCGGCCTGCTGGCCGTGGCCGCGGGCGGAGCAGGCGAGGCCGAGGCGTCCGGCCGGGCCGATCTCGGCGCGGTGCTCGCGCTCGCGCTGCTCGTGGTCAGCGGGCTCGCGGTCACCCGGGTCGGCGGCGGCCTGGGCGGCGCGCTGGTCGGGCTGGTCGCCGGCCTCGGGTTCGCGCTGGTGAGCATCGCCTCCCGGCTGATCCCGGAACTGACGCCGGTCACGATCCTGACCTCGCCCGGCACCTATGTGCTGGCCGCCGGGGGTGGCCTCGCGTTCTTCCTCTACTCCGTGGCCCTGCAGCGTGGGTCCGTGATGACGGCCACAGCCCCCATGATCGTCATCCAGACCGCGACCCCGGCCGCGGTCGGCGTGCTGCTGCTCGGCGACACCATCCGCCCCGGCTGGAGCATCGCCGCCGCCCTCGGTGTGGTGCTGTCCGGTGCCGGGGCGACGGCCCTGGCGCGCTTCGAGGGAGTCGCCGCCTGAACAGCGGGTGCCGTCTCAGCTCACCTGGGTACGTCGTCTACGGAGCGTGCTCCGGCAACCTTTCGAACTCCGGGCACGAAGGATCGAGGACATGAGAGCGAACATCTCGGAGCGGCTGCAGTTCCTGCGCTCCTTCCTGGCGAACCC
>JAVEDQ010000127.1 GCA_030840885.1 Frankiaceae bacterium | reverse complement strand
CTGCCGTGGACGACGAGGGTCGGGGTACGGGCGCCCCCCGGGCTGCCGGTCCCGGCTTCTCGGGCGCGGTATTCGGAGGCCAGGGGGAGCAGGCCGTCGAGCCCGTCTGAGCCGCAGACATCGACGGCCGCGCCGAACAGATGTGGTGCGGCGGCCGAGCTCGCAGCCACGAGCCAGCCGCCGTGCGCGACGCCGTAGGCACCGAGCATCCCGGCTTCGACGATCCCGGCGTCGAGCAGCGTGGCCGCCAACTCCTGCACCCTCTCGACCTCGCCGGGTAGGTCGAGGTCGGCCGACGGGCGCGGGACGAACACGGCGATCCCGATGTCGAGCAGTGCCTGGTGCAGCGCGGAGTAGGCAGGCGGGCCCGCGGAGCTCGCATCGTCGGGAAGGACGACGACGGCCACACCCGTGCGTCGGTGCGCCAGCGGCCGGAACAGCCATCCTTCGAGCGGCTGATGCGGGCCGGCGTCGATGGTCTCGAACGCCGGGGTGATGAGCCCGCCCTGCGGTGGTGACGACCCCGGCGGCAGCCCGAGCCGCGCGACCTGCCCGGTGCCGACGTCGAGCCGCCACAGGGTGGAGGGCTCCTGCGGTCCGCTGAGGTCGAACACCGCGAAGGTGCCGGTCTCGTCGACCGACACGGTGCGGATCGTGCCGGCGGTCGACAACACGACCGGCCGGCGCTCGCCACCGAGGGTCCAGATCTCCAGAGCGGTGCACCCGTCGACGTCCCAGACGAGGACGGCGACACTCCGGTCGCCGGCCAAGGAGTAGAAGGCGAGATCCGCGTCGTCCCGCTCGGCGACCAGCTGCCATGCTTCCGGGTCCCCGACCTCATCGAGGGCGACGGCTGCGAGGGCCCGTCGACGAACGCCGTTGCGCTCGACGCCGATCTGCGTGAACACGTTGCGGGCGGAGGCGTCGAAGCGCGGTTGGCTGACGTCGAGGACGGTGGCGCCGTCCAGCAACGCGTGCGGTGGCGTCAGCGGGACGCGACGGGCGACCGAACGGTCGACCAACGTCACGCGGGCGCCACCTGCGGCGCCGTACTGCAGCAGGCTGCGGCTGCGGTCGGCCGACACGTCGGTGACCGTCACATGACCGTCGCCCGGTTGGGCGCGGGCCAGCGGCAGCAGCGTGCTCTCGGTGAGGTCGAGGAGGTAGGCGGTGCACTCGCCGCGCGTGCTCCCGAGGGTGGTCGAGAAGGCGAAGCCGCGGGCCGTGCGCGTCCACACCCCGGCGAACGCGCTCTCGTTGTGCGCGACGAACATCGGGCGCGGGCTACGACCGTCGGCGTCGACGACGTAGAGCTGGGTGCCGCCGAGCTGCGCCGTCGGTGAGTTGGGCGCGACGGCGTAGCCGATGAGGCCGCCGTCGCGGGACCACGACAGGTCGACGACCTCGTGCGGGCCGAACGTGATCTGGCGGGGGGCCCACAACCCGAGGCGGCTGAGGAACAGCTGCGGGCAGTCGGCGTCGTCTGCGATGAACGCGACCAAGCGGCCGTCCGGGGAAAGGGCGGGCTTCCAGCAGGCTCCGGCGTCGATGAGCGCGTCGAGGCGACCGAGGAGGTGATCGGGCCGACCTTCGATCTGGGCAGCCGAGGGCGCGAGGCCGAGCGGATCCGGCTCGGGGGATGGCTCGGGCACAGCCCCCCGGGGAACACCGAAATCCGACGTCACCAAGCCAGCGCCTCCCGATCGGCCACGTACTGCATCAACTGGGCAGCGCGCCCGATCGCCTGGATCGACGACCGACGCCCCACCGGGGACCCATCGGAGGAACGCTGCCCCGTGTGAACATGATCCGCGGCTCCCGCTACCGGCTCGTTGCGTCGCAGTAAGGGTCCTGTGACGCAATCCATTCGGTTCGGTCGGTCCAGTGGGTGCGGCCGGTCCGGCGTCCCGGATATCCGGTCGGGCGGAAGGGCCGATCTCGGTAGGCTGCGGCTCGCGGCGGCTCCACCTCGGCGGGGCGGTTCGCCCGGCGTGATCGCTCGCTCCGGCCACGTTCCACCCCACTTCTCACCGCTCAGGAGCACCTGGTGTCCGACCTCCGCCTCACCGTCGACCGCGAGCCGCTCATCGTGGCGGCCGGGACGACCGCCGGCGGAGCTCTGCGGGCGTTGACGGAAGGCCGGGCGGTGCCGGGGGAGCCCGTGCACGCCGTCGCGGTACGGGTCAACGACGAGGTCACCCGCGACCTCGCCTGGAAGCCCGAGGACGGTGACCGGCTGGAGTCGGTGCCGATCGGGTCGGACGAGGGGCGGGCCATCCTGCGCCACTCCACCGCCCACGTGCTGGCGCAGGCCGTGCAGGACCTGTTCCCCGACGCCAAGCTCGGCATCGGCCCGCCGATCACGAACGGCTTCTACTACGACTTCGACGTCGAGACGCCGTTCACGCCCGAGGACGTCGAGCGCATCGAGAAGCGGATGCGCGAGATCCTCAAGCAGCGGCAACGCTTCTCGCGTCGCGTGGTCACCGACGCCGAGGCGCGGGCCGAACTCGCGGCCGAGCCGTACAAGCTCGAGCTGATCGGGCTCAAGGGCGGCGGCGGCGGCGACATCAGCGACGAAGAGGCCGTCGAAGCCGGCGGCCCGGAGCTGACGATCTACGACAACGTCCGGGTGA
>JAVEDQ010000068.1 GCA_030840885.1 Frankiaceae bacterium | reverse complement strand
CTGCCAACCGCCGATGACGTCCGCGACCTGGAGGATCACGTAGAGCTCGAGCAGCGGGACGACCAGTAGCGCGACCAGCAGCAGGGCGGGCACGTCAGTGCCCTGACGTCCGGACAGCATCGGCGGGCCGATCCAGCGGTGCCGCGGCGGGCCGGTCCAGCTGTGCCGCGGCGGGCCGGTCCAGCTGTGCCGCGGCGGGTCGGTCCAGCGGTGGCGCGGCACGCCGTTCACCGGACGCCAGCGGCATCGTTGCCGTCGCCGCGGAGTGGCCGGCGACGGGAGTGAAGTCGGGCAGCCCCGCCGACGAGTCGGTGCGCGGCGGCAGCCGCACCCGGCTGCGGCGACTGCGGATGCCCCACCAGGTGACGCGCCACAGGGCCTCGGCCACGATGTCGCGGCTCATCTTCGACTGGCCGCGCTCGCGCTCGATGAAGGTGATGGGCACCTCGACGACCCGCCAGCCGCCCCGCCACGCCTGCCAGACGACGTCGACCTGGAAGCAGTAGCCCTGGCTCGCGACGGAGTCCAGGGCGAGACTGCGCAGCACCGAAGCCCGATAGGCGCGGAATCCGCCGGTGGCGTCGCTGAGGGGCATGTCGAGCGCCGTCCGGACGTAGATGTTGCCGCCTCGGGAGAGCGCCAGCCGCGACCGCGGCCAGTTGCGCACCTCGCCGCCGGGCATCCATCGGGAACCGAGCACGACGTCGGCCCCGTGCAGCGCCGCGAGCAGCCGCGGCAGCTCCTCGGGCAAATGGGAACCGTCGGCGTCCATCTCGACGAGGACGTCGTAGCCGCGTCCGAGGCCCCAGGCGAACCCGGCCACATAGGCCGCGCCGAGGCCGGCCTTACCGGCCCGGTGCAGCACGTGGACCGACGGGTCTGTCGCAGCCAGCCGGTCGGCGATCTCCCCCGTGCCGTCCGGGCTGGCGTCGTCGATGACCAGGACGTCGGCCTCCGGAACGGCGGCGCGGAGCCGGGTCAACGTATCGGGCAGGTTCTCCCGCTCCTCGTAGGTCGGGATGCACACCAGCACACGCCCGGGCACGCTTCCGCCGAGTGCCGTGCCCGCCGTCCTCGGCGCAGGGTGACCTGCCTCGTGCCTCACACCGATGATCCTGCCTCGCCCGGCACGCCCGACGGGGATGTGGCCACGTCGTGTCGGGTCTCGTTGCGGGTGGGGTCCGCGGTCTCGTCCTGAATGTCGCGACCGGCACCGGGACGTCGGCGGCGGCCCAGCAGCAGCCCGGCTGGTACCAGCAGACCGAGCCCGACCAGCACGTACTCGACGGTCGCACCGCCCCGGTCCGCGACGGTCCGACTCGAGCGCAGCGGGAGCTGCGCGACGAGCACATCCGGCGTGTACAGCCCGGATGCGGCGACCACCTTGCCGTCGGGACGGATCAGGGCGCTACGTCCGCTGGTCGCCACGACGACGCTGCTGCGGCCGTGCTCGATGGAACGCAGGCGCGACATCGCGAGCTGCTGGTAGGTCTCGCCGGAGCGACCGAAGGTGGCGTTGTTGGTCTGCACCACCAGCAACCGCGCGTCGCCGTCGACAACGTCGCGCACCAGGCCGTCGTAGGCGACCTCGAAGCAGATGACGTCCCCCACGCGGTAGGTCCCACCCGGGCCGGGCGTCGCGAACAGCCCCGGCGAACGGCCGGGCAGGAAGTCGTTGGGAAGGCTGTCGGCGAATCGCTTGACGAGGCGCTGCAGGACCGAACGCCCGGGCAGGTACTCGCCGAAGGGCACCGGGTGCCGCTTGACGTACATCTGACCGAGATAGCCGTCGGGCCCCCACAGCAGACCGGCGTTGCGGACGTGGCCCTCCCCCGGGCCGAGGAGCACGGCGCCCACCAGGACCGGCCGTCCGATGCTCCGCGACGCCTCGGACAGCAGGTCGGCCGCCTCGCCGTCGACGAAGGGATCGAGGTCGGACGAGTTCTCCGGCCACAGCACCAGATCCGGCTCCGGCGATCGCCCGGCCGCCACCGCGGCCGCCAGCTCTTGGGTGCGCAGCAGGTGGTTGCGGGTCACGGCCCGGCGCTGCCCCATCCAGTCGAGGCCCATCCGCGGCACGTTGCCCTGGACGGCGGCGACGGTGGCCGACGCCGGACCGGCGGCGGCCGGGTCCGGTTCTGCGGCGGTGGGGGTCGGGACGAGTGCGCCGACGGCGATCACGGCGACGCCGGCGAGCAGCGCCAGCACGCCGACGAAACGGCCCGCCCCGGCACCCGTGACCGGCCGGCGACGCGACCGCGTGAAGGCCAAGACTGCCGTGGCGAGCAACCCTCCGGTGAGGGCGATCGCGAAGGTCACCAGCGGAGCGCCGCCGATGGCCGCGAGCCGGGTGACGGGGGCGACGGCGCCCTCGGCCGGCTGGACGAACGCGAGCCGCCCCCAGGGGAAGCCACCGAACGGGACGCGGCCGCGCACCGCCTCCATGACGACCCACGAGGTCCCGATCCACACCGCGCTGAGCGGCACCCGCCACCCGAGGACGCACAGCGGTCCGACCAGGGCGACGAACAAGGCCTGCAGCAACGAGAGGACGAGCCATCCGTCGTCACCGGCGACCCGGGCCCAGGCCAGCAACGGCACGAGGAAGCCGAGCCCGAACAGCAGGCCGAGCAGATAGCCGGTGCGCAGGCTGCCGCCACGGACGAGCAGCGCCAATGCCGCGACCGCAATGGGGGCGAGGAACCAGAGATCGTGGGGCGCAAAGGCGACGGACAGCAGCAGCCCGGCGACCACGGCACCCAGCCGGCGACGCCACGCGTAAGGCTGGTGCCGGCGGGTCGATCGGGCGGAGCGAGACGCGGAACGGACCGACTCGTCAGCCACGGGCGAGCCGCTCGCTCCTGACGGATTCGCTGCGGACGGATTCGCCGATGACGGATTCGTTCCCGGCGGAGACGTACCGGGCGGGGCGGTCATAGCCCCATTCTGCGGGAAGTGGCCCCGGGTCACCCTTCGGACCGAACCCCTGACCGCCGGCTGCGGACAGATGTTCGTTGTCTACTGGATGACCCGGGCCACCGTCCCCGGGCCGATCGCGCGAGCTACCAGCAGCCGAAGCTGCTCCTCGTACGCCGGTCGCCGGTTCCGCCGGGAGCGAAGAGCCATGACCCAGCAAGAGTCCGCATCCGGCTGGCGAGCCGCGACGCCGAGACGTCGCTTTCCGGACTGGGCAAAGCGGGGTTCACGGCGGGCTCCTGAACAGCGGATCGGTCTGTGCGGAGGGACGTTACCGAGGAGGCACCCACCTGTGTCAACAAGCCCCTGACCTGCGCATGCTTACTGTTTGCGCAGGTCAGACGACTGTCAGTCAAACGACATCGGGCCCGGATTGGGCCAAGTTTGTGGCTCTCTCATGCGTGTCCCGTTTGGTGTTGATCATCTAGCTACTCAGGGCTACCGGAACCAGGCCCGTTCTCACGGAGCGTGAGTGATCAATCGGCACTCCGTAATCGTTTTGATCAGCTATCTGTAACACCGACAACACGCCCTGCTATGACGAGCTGTCGCCACCGCGGCAAACCGCGGTCGAGGTCGGGCAGAGGTGGGGTGGCCGCGCGAGGGTCGGTCGACCACGCGGCGAGACGCGTGTCCGGCGTCCGCACCACGAGGTCGCCGGCGAAGCCCCACACCCCGAAGGTCGCCTCGGCCCCGGGCCGCAGATCGCCGCCGACGAACCCGACGGACCCGACGCCCCCGGCGGCCCGACGACCGCCGCGCGTCGCCGCCGCGAAGGCGGCCCGGACCGATACCGCGCCGGGGCTTCCCGACGACGCCTGCCGGACCGCGACCCAGGGATCGGTCCAGCCGGCGCTCGTTCCCGGACCCTCCAGCTGTCGATCACCGAGCGGTCGGGATCCGAAGGCGAACGGCACGCCGGCGGCAGCCAGGGATCGGAGATCGACCCCGCCGGCACCGCCGACGCCGGTCGCCGTCACCACGACGACCATGCCGAAGCGGCTCAGCGCGGCCACGACTTCGTCGGGCAGCGGTCCGTCGGCCACCAACCGGTGGCTGCAGGCGGCCACCGCACGAGCCGCCGGCGATGCCGCCTGTTCGGCTGCCTCGACCGCCCGCAGGACGCCGGCCGGGTCCTCGCCGGCCCACAGCGAGCACTGCTGGCCGGCGTCGGTCGCCTGACGCACGAGCGAGCTCACGATCGCGGGGTCGGTGCTCGTGGTGGCCGGGCGCGCTCCTGGGGGCCGCTCGGCGGCCGGACCGTGCCAGTAGAGGACGGTCTCCACGCCCAGTCCGCCGTCATCCGGGCCAGCCGCGTCGAGGACCCCGTCAGCCAGGCCGGCCATGACGTGCAGCGATGCCGTCCCCGTCCGCACCGCATCGGTGCGGCGCACCGCTCCGGGAGCGGCGCAGGCGTCCACGAACGCGGGCGCGGCCAGGGCGCCGGCAAGGTCCACGACCAGGTCGGGCGGCCCCAAGCGGTCGGCGGCGCCCTCGTCGCCGATCCAGGTGATGACGCCTGCGGTCTCGTCGACGAGCATCGCCGTCGCGCGCGGCGTCCCGGCGGCGTAGACGAAACCGCCCCGATAGAGGGTCCCGCTCACCGGGCTGGCCCGCTCGCCATCTGAGGCCGACGCCCGCGCGCCGCTCGCATGACCGCATCCTCCGCCGCTGGTGAGCCGAAAACTTCTCCGGCGCGGCTGCTTGACCGAAGCCCGTGAGGGGGGTCACATGACCAACGTGTGAATCGATCAGGCCCGGGCAGGAGGCTGCCGCTCGGGCCTACCCCTCGTGCGAGGCCTCCGGCGTCGCTCCGAGACCCCCGCGGACCGGTCCCCCAGCCGGCCCCGACAGACAGGAGACCGTCTGTGTCAGCGGTCCAACGGCCAGCCGGCTCCTCGATCCGGCGAACCTCCCCAGCGATCCGAGGGCAGCTGAGGCGGCCGCGCCGCTGGTCGCGGGCTCTCGCGAGCCGCGGGTTCCAGTGGTCAGGCAGGTCTCGTCGGTCACGCGGACTGCGCCTCGGTCTCTCCGCGGTCCTCGTCGCGCCGATGCTCGCCGCGTGCGGCAGCAGTGGTGGCGGTGTGCCCACGCTGAACTGGTACATCGGCAAGCAGTCGGGCGGATGGATCGAGCACGCGATCGACGAGTGCAACAAGTCGGCGGCCGGGAAGTACAAGATCAAGTTCCAGGAGCTCCCGGCGCGGGCCACCGACCAGCGCGAGCAGCTCGTCCGGCGGCTGGCCGCGAACGACTCCTCGATCGACATCGTCGGCATGGACGTCATCTGGACCGCCGAGTTCGCCAACGCGAAGTGGATCGCCCCGTTCCCGGAGAGCCAGCGTGCCGCCCTCACCGACGGCGTCCTGCAGGGTCCGGTCCAGAGCGGCACCTATCAAGGCAAGCTCTACGCCGCGCCCTACACGTCGAACACGCAGCTGCTCTGGTACCGCAAGGACCTGACCGCGGCGCCGCCGGAGAACTTCACCTGGCAGCAGATGCTCGACGACGCGAACCGGCAGGGCAAGCAGGTGCAGATCCAGGGTGCCCGGGCGGAGAGCCTCACGGTCACCTTCAACGCCCTGCTGGCTTCGGCCGGCGGCCGGTTCCTGAACAACCCCGAGGCCGGCAAGGACGCGACGGTCAGCCTCGAGCAGGCACCGACCGTCGCCGCGCTCACCGCACTGCACAACCTCGCGGCGTCCCCGGCGGCCAACCCGTCGCTGAACACCGCGGAGGAAGACAGCAGTCGCCAGGCGTTCGAGGAGGGGAACTCGCTGTACGAAATCAACTACCCCTTCATCTACCCGAGTGCCGCCGAGTCGACGTCGGTGCCCGGCCTGCAGCAGAAGCTGGGCTGGGCCCGCTTCCCGCGGGTGGACGCGAACACCCCGAGCAAGCCGCCGCTGGGTGGCTTCAACCTCGCGGTCGGGGCGGCCAGCAAGCACAAGGACCTGGCGTTCCAGGCGATCGAGTGCATCCGGCAGCCGGCGAACCAGCTGTTCGCCGCGCAGGAAGGCGGTAACCCGCCCACCACCTCGGCGGTCTACGACCAGCTGACGACGGACAAGTATCCGTTCAAGGAGGTGCTCCGCTCGTCCATCAACGACGCCGAGCCACGTCCGGTCTCCCCTGCCTACAACGACCTCTCGTTGGCGGTGCAGAACACCATCCACCCGCTCAGCGGCGTCAATCCGACCGCCGACGCGATCGCGCTGCGGAAACTCTCTGAGCAAGCCCTGAAGTCGGAGGCGGTGCTGTCGTGACCACCCGGACCCCTACCAACGAGGACGCGGATACCGGCGGGCGCCGGCCCACCAGCCTCGCCGCCCCCAAGCCGTCGAAGTACACCGATCGGGACCAGGCGGAGCGCCGGCTCGGCATCCGCCTGGTGCTTCCCGCGGCCATCGTCATGGCCGTGGTGACGGTGTACCCGATCCTGTACGCGATCTGGCTGTCGCTCCAGCGCTACAACCTGCGCTTCCCGGACGACCGGAAGTACGTCTGGTTCGCCAACTACACGAAGATCCTCAGCTCGGGCGTCTTCTGGCAGGTCTTCAGCGTCACCATCCTCATCACGGTGATCTCGGTGGCCATCGAGTTCGTGCTCGGCCTCACCCTCGCCCTGGTCATGCACCGGGCGATCTTCGGTCGGAACGTCGTCCGCACGTCGATCCTGATCCCCTACGGGATCATCACTGTCGTCGCCGCGTTCGCCTTCCGCTTCGCGGTGTCTCCGGACGACGGTGGGTTCCTGTTCACGAACTCGGACAACCCACCGCTGTCGAACCACTGGGGGTCGCTCGCCGTCATCATCCTGACCGAGGTCTGGAAGACCACCCCCTTCATGTCGCTGCTGCTCCTAGCCGGTCTTGCCACGGTGCCGAACGAGCTGATCGAGGCGGCCAAGGTGGACGGCGCCTCGTCCTGGCAGCGGCTGCGCAAGGTGATCCTGCCGACGATGAAGGCGGCCGTGATGGTCGCCCTGCTGTTCCGCACCCTGGACGCGGTCCGCATCTTCGACACCGTCTACATCCAGACCAAGGGCGCGAACGACACCGCGACGCTGTCCCAACTCGGTTACAACCAGTTGATCAACCAGCTGAATCTCGGGCTCGGGTCCGCCGTTTCCGTCCTCCTGTTCCTCCTGGTCGTCCTCATCGCCTTCATCTTCGTGAAGGGGTTCCGGACGGATCTCGGCGCCGTGAGAGGTGAACGCTGATGACCACCACCGCAGGACCTGTCACCGCCGACCGGGCCGGCACCGGCACGAGGGTGCAGGGCGGCAATCGGGAGATCCCTGCGGACCGCAAGGCCCTCGAGTTCAAGTGGATCATTCTGACGATCTTCATCGTCGGCTACGCGCTGGTGCCGCTGCTGTGGATCCTCTCCCTGTCGTTCAAGTCGCCCGCAACGGCGACCGACGGCAAGATCCTCCCGACGGACTTCAGCTGGGAGAACTACTCGACGATCTTCACGACCGGGGTGTTCGTCAAACCGCTGATCAACTCGATCGGCATCACGATCATCTCGACGATCATCGCGGTGACGCTGGCGACCCTCGCCGCCTACGCCATCGCCCGGCTGAACTTCCCGGGCAAGCGGCTGATCCTGACGGCGGCTCTGGCGATCGCCATGTTCCCGCCGATCTCCATCGTCGGCCCGCTGTTCAACATCTGGCGGAACATCGGGCTCTACGACACCTGGCCGGGCCTGATCATCCCGTACATGACCTTCGCCCTGCCGATGGCCATCTGGGTGCTGTCCGCGTTCTTCCGGGAGATCCCCTGGGAACTCGAGCAGGCCGCCAGCGTCGACGGCGCAACCCCCTTCCAGGCCTTCCGAAAGGTCATCGT
>JAVEDQ010000064.1 GCA_030840885.1 Frankiaceae bacterium | reverse complement strand
GTCCAGGTGCTTGACGATGGCCCGCAGGGAGTTGCCGTGGGCGGCGACCAGGGTGACCTTGCCGGCCTGGAGATCGGGCACGATCTGGTCGTACCAGTAGGGCAGGGCCCGAAGGAGCACGTCCTTCAGGCATTCGGTGAGCGGTACGACGTCGGGCGCCAGCTCGCTGTAGCGCTCGTCAATGCCGCTCGGCTGACCGTCCTCGATCTCCGGCGGCGGGGTGTCGTACGAGCGGCGCCACAGCAGGAACTGCTCGTCGCCGAACTTCTCTTTGGTAGCCGCCTTGTCGAGGCCCTGCAGCGCGCCGTAGTGCCGCTCGTTCAGCCGCCAGGAGCGGCGCACCGGCGTCCACGACCGCCCGCATTCCTCCAGCGCGAGCGTCGAGGTGCGGATGGCCCGGGTCAGCAGCGAGGTGTGCACGACATCGGGCAGCACCGACTGCTCGGCGAGCAGCCGACCGCCGCGACGGGCCTCCTCCACGCCGTCGTCGGAGAGGTCGACGTCGACCCAGCCGGTGAACAGGTTCTTCTTGTTCCAGTCGCTCTCACCGTGGCGGAGCAGCACGAGGGTCGGCATGCGGATGATTGTGCCGGAGGCCTGTGATGACGCTGTTGCCGGAGGCATCGGATGACGCTGTTGCCGCAGCGACCCAGGGCTTCCGGGTGTGGCCCCGTTACGGGTGGTTCTGCAGGGACGCGCCACCGAGTAGGCCCTCCGGCGGCCTACCGCCGGCGTCGCGGGCGAGCTTGGCCCGCCAGGTGCGTTCCCGTTCGATCGCACCCGCGAAGCCGAGTTGCAGCGCCGGGTCGAAGTTCTCGTCGGCGTAGGTGCGCACCGAGCCGAGGACCCGGTCGATCTCCTCGGTGGTCACTGCGGCGAGCGGCACGCGGCCGGTGAGGAAGATGTCGCCGAGCCGGTCGACGGAGAAGTGCACCGCGTAGGTGCGGGCGTTGCGGCCGAGCAGGAACTTGTACGTGCCGCCCTCGTTCTCGGCGGGCTTGCGCATGAAGAAGGCTTCGACCAGGAGGCTGAAGTCCTGCACGACGAGCCACGTCATCGTGGCGAGCTTGTGCTCGCCCTCGAGCCGGACGAGGAAGGCCCCTTCCTCGACCCGCTCGTAGGACAACTCGAGCTCGTCGAGCACGGACGTGAGCAGGACGTCGAGCCGGGCGCGCTCCTCGGGATCCAGCGTGCCGGCATGCGGGACGGCCATGGTCGGGTTCCTCCTGAACCTGGGGACGCTCGGCGAGCGGTCGCGGCTCCCGGGGGCAGCCGGGACGTCTCGATCTCAGAACCTGCCCGCGCCGCCAGCGGCTACGCCAGTGCCGCCAGCCCGTCGCGTCCGTCCCGGCGCTGATCGCGGGAGGTCGTCTCCAACGCGGCGGCGTACGAGCCGAGGACCCCGCGTGCGGTGGCCGACCACCCGAAGCCGGCGGCGTGGGCGATGGCGCCCTGTGCCAGTCGGTCCCGCAACCCGGGCTCGTCGAGCAGCCGGGCGAACGCACCGGCGTAGTCGGCCGGATCGTGGCCGTCGATCAACAGCCCGCTGACCTCGTGCCGCACCGCCGTGCGCAGCCCGCCGACGGCGGCGGCCACCACCGGGGTACCGCAGGCCTGGGCCTCGAGCGCGACGAGGCCGAAGCTCTCGTTGTGGCTGGGCACGACGACCACGTCCGCTGCCCGGTACCAGTCGGCGAGCTGCTCGTGGGCGACCGGCGGCTCGAAGCGCACCACGTCGGCGATGCCGAGTCGCGCGGCGAGGCCCTGCAGCTCCTCCGGGGTGTCCAGGCCGTTGCCGCTGGGGCCGCCGAGCACCGCGACGACCAGGTTGCGACGCCGCCCCGGGTCGACGGCCAGCAGCTCCGCGGCGGCCCGGAGCAGCACATCGGGCGCCTTCAGCGGCTGAAGACGCCCGACGAACAGGAGCAGGTCGGCATCCGGCGGGACCCCGAGGCGGGTCCGCGCCGCCGTCGCTTCGCCGGGCCGGAAGACCTCGAGGTCGACCCCGGGCGCGACGACGTCGACAGCCGCTTCGGGGGCGTCGTAGAGCTCGATCAGCTCGCGGGCCTCGGCGGGCGTGGAGGCCACGAGCCGCGTGCTGGCGGCGACGACCTGCTGCTCGCCGATGACGCGCACGAGCGGTTCGGGGGCGTCGCCGTCGGCGAGCGCCGCGTTCTTGACCTTGGCCAGGGTGTGGGCGGTGGAGACCAGCGGCACCCCCCACCGCTCGGCGGCGACCCAGCCGATCTGCCCGGAGAGCCAGTAGTGGGAGTGGACGAGGTCGTACCAGCCGGGCTCGTGGGTCGCCTCGACCCGCAGCAGCTCCGCGGTGAACGCGCACATCTGCGCCGGCAGGTCGGCCTTGCCGAGCCCCTCGTACGGTCCCGCGGTGACGTGGCGGACCAGCACCCCGTCGTCGAGGCGCACGACCGGCGGCAGGCCGCTGCGGGTCGCCCGGGTGAAGATCTCCACATCGATGCCGAGCGCGGCGAGCTGGCGGGAGAGCTCGACGACGTAGACGTTCATGCCACCGGCGTCACCGGTGCCCGGCTGGTCCAGCGGCGAGGTGTGGACCGACAGCATCGCCACGCGACGCGGCAGCCGCGAGCCCCAGTGCGGGCGGGGCAGGGCGCGCTCGTCCGCGAGGCGCAGCGGCCGGACGCCGTTCGGGCGCCGGATCGCCGCCGAGGTCCGGGTGGAGCGGGGGCGGAGCAGCGCGACCACGCGGGAGAACCTCCGGCTGTTGCGGGCGGGCGTGCAGTGCGGGCGGGCGACCGGGGTCTGGTCGCGGGCGGGTCCACCGGGATGCGCTGACATCGCCTGGCCGGAATCCATCCTGCCAGTCCTAACCTTGCGGGCGTGCCTGGTACTCCCTCTACCCTCGCCGGGCCGTCGGGACGCCTCGCCGCGGGACGGGCTCGGGCGCTGGGCCTGCCGACCCGGGGCACGACGGCGCCGAACCGGCTGCGGCGGGTGGACCGGTGGATGACCCACGCGCTGGGCGGCACGCTCGCCGCGGCACCCGATCCGCTGGTGGTGGACCTCGGGTTCGGGGCGACACCGGTGACGACGGTGGAGATGGCCGCGCGACTCGCGACGTGCCGTCGCGACCTGCGGGTCGTCGGGCTGGAGATCGACCCCGACCGCGTCGCCGAGGCGCTGCCGTCCGCTCGTCCGCCGATGCTGGAGTTCGCCCGGGGGGGCTTCGAGCTCGCCGGCCTCGCCCCCGTCGTCGTGCGGGCGATGAACGTGCTGCGGCAGTACGACGAGCGCGCCGTGGCCTCCGCGTGGTCGACCATGGCGGCGACCGGGGCGCTGGTGGTCGAGGGCACCTGCGACGAGATCGGCCGGCGGGCCTGCTGGTTCCTGCTCCGCGACGGCCGCCCCAAGTCGCTGACCTTCTCGGCCCACCTGCCGTCCCTGGGCCGCCCGTCGGAGCTGGCCGAGCGGCTGCCCAAGGCACTCATCGAGCACAACGTGCCCGGGACGCCGATCCACGCTTTGCTCGCCGACCTCGACGCGGCGTGGGCGGCAGCGGCAGGTCGTGGGGTCTTCGGCGCGCGGCAGCGGTGGATCGCCACCGTCGAGGCGCTCGTCGCTGCGGGGCGTTGGCCCGTCCTCGGCGGCGTCCGACGCTGGCGGCTGGGCGAGCTGACCGTCACCTGGCCTTCGGAAGGCGCATGAGCTCGGGCGTGCTTCAGGTAACCCGTGTCCGGGCAGCACGACCACATGGTTGGCGAAGGTGACCCGGTGTTCCTCCTGCGCGGTGGCGGTCGCGACGGCGAGGTGACCACCGTGACCGAGGGGCTGACCCGGCTCTATGCGGTCAGCGACGCGCCGGGCCTCGTCGACGTCTACGAGCTCATCGACGAGACGGCC
>JAVEDQ010000063.1 GCA_030840885.1 Frankiaceae bacterium | reverse complement strand
CACCACACCCGGTGCGGCCTCATCGGCTTCGACGCCGACGACTTCCGCCGCAGCATCCGCGACGAGACCGGCGTCGAGCCCGCGTGGGAGGACGCATCCATCGGCGATCTCGACGCCGACGTGCGGGCTGCGGTGGCGCGGGTGGCGGCCGACCCGACGCTCACGGCCGACCTCGTGCGTGGCTTCGTCTACGACGTCGAGACCGCGAGGCTGCGCGAGGTCGTCTGACCGGCCGACGGACAGCGGCGATCCACGGACAGCGTTGTCCACAGAGCTGGCTTCAGCCCGGCGCGCGACCCATGCCGACGGCGACGCTGCCGTCATGACGCGTTCACCTTCGACTCCTCGCCCTTCGACGCCCTCCTCCGGTCCACAGCCCGGCCCGCCGGTCCTCCGGCTGGGCAAGCCGGAAGAGGTCTTCGCCGCTGTCCCCTACCTGCTCGGGTTCCACCCGCAGCAGAGCCTGGTCGTCCTCGGGCTGCGTGGCCCACGCGGCCGGCTGGGCGTCAGCATGCGCATGGACCTCGACGGGCCGCCCGACGAGCTGGCCGACGTGGTGCTGCGCGGGCTCACCTCCGACGGCGACACCTCGGTCATCTTCGTGCTCTACGACCCCCTCGAGGACCCCACCGGGAAGCGTCCTGCCGGTACCGCCGCCCTGCCGACCGACGAACTGGTCGACACCATCCGGCGCCGGTGCGAGCAGGCCTCCATCCAGATCCGCGACGTGCTGTGCGTCGCCGGTGGACGCTGGTGGTCGGCGCTGTGCCGCGACCTCGCCTGCTGCCCGCCCGAGGGCAAGCCGGTCGCCGGTCCCGACGGTGCATCGGGCAGCTCCGTGGTCGACGCGACCGCGGTGTCGGCCGGCCTGACGGCCCTGCCCGACCGCCAGGCGCTGCGGGCCACGCTCGAGCCTCCCGTCCCGTGGCTGCACGCCGCGACCGAGCAGGCGATGGAACGCGTCGGCGGAGACCTGGTGACCCGGCTCGCCGCCGGCGAGCAGACCGAGGTGGAGGACGAGCTGATCGCGCTGATCGACGGTTTCGTCGACCGCTTCGGCGGCCGCACCCCGGCGCTCTCCGACGACGAGGTCGCCCAGGTGGCGCTGGGGCTCCACCTGCTCGAGGTGCGCGACACCGTCATCACCTGGACGTTGGGCGACGACGCCGAAGCGCTGCAGCGCATGCTCGTCGAGACGGTGCGCCGCACGGCTGCACCCAGCCACGTGCCGGCCGCGTCCGTGCTCGCCTGGTGCGCCTACAGCCGGGGCAACGGCGGGTTGGCCGGCGTCGCCTTGGAGTTGGTCACCGAGTCGGAGCCGGACTATTCGCTGGCCCGGTTGGTCGACCATTCGCTGCAGCACGGGATCCACCCCGACCTGCTGCGCACCGCAACGCGGCAGACGGCGGAGGAGCTGGCAGAGCGCAACCGGGGTCGGGACACCGGTCGTGGCCGACGGCGGTCACGATCCACGCCTTCGATGCCCGTGCCAGAGGATCCGGCGTTCGGGGAACGGGCTGGTTAGGTCGCTGCGCTGCCGCTCAGATCTCGACGTGCCCGGATGCCGGAAGCGTGACGAGAGCAGTGCGGGGCTTCCCGCCAGGCATGTGCGCCGCCAGGACGTACTCGCCCGAGACGACGTCGCCGAAGCGGAAACACCCCTCGTCGTCGGTCGTGGTCCTCGCAACGACGCTGCCCGCGGCGAGCAGGAGCACCGCGGCGCCTGCGGCGGAACCTCCCGTGCTGATGGCGATGCGCCCGTCGACGACTCCTGTGGTCGAGGGCGCGTCGAGGTCGATGCTGCCGCGGCCGTCGCCGTTGCCGCTCCGGCCGTCGACGTGCAGGGACGCGGCGACGGGTGCGAAACCGGGTCCTCGCGCGACGATCACGACGTCGCCGGCATCGTGGAGCGGGATGCGGAAGCGGCCGTGCTCGTCGGTCCGGCCGTGGGCGAGCTCCGCACCGGCGAGATCCAGCACCGTGACGGTGCCTTCCGCTGGACGGCCCGCCACCCGCACCCGGCCGGCCGCGACCGGTATCGCATGGGGCTGTGGCTCGGGGGGCCCGGCCGGCTCGACGGGCTGGACAGGCGTAGCCACCTCGGCGGGCTGGACGGGCTGAGCTGGCTCGACGGGCTGGACAGGCGTAACCGCCTGGGCGGGTCGAGCAACTGAGCTCGGGCGGGTCGCGATGCTCTCGAACGACGCGGTGGAGTTCAGCCGGTCCGACGTGGCCGGACCCTTCGACGCCGGCCGGGGCTCGGCCTCCGGCGCCGCGGCGGGAGCCGCCGCCGAGTCGTCCGTGGCGGGCAGCCCGCCGGCGGTGGCGAGGGCCGGCTCGGCGTAGTGGAAGACGCCACCGCGCAGCGCCGAGGCGGCCGCGGCCACGAGGCAGGCGACGACGGCGAAGAGGAACGCGATCTGCAGGCCGTTGGAGAACGAGTCGGCGATGAGGTCGGGGAAGAACGTGCGGCCCGTGACGTACTGCAGCGTCTCCGGGGGCACGTTGGCCGCGGCCGGGCCGAGCAGCTCCTGGATCGGGTTGTAGCCCAGCAGCGAGGCGAACAGCGTGGCGACCGGTGGCAGCGATGCGGCCCTCGTGGCGGCGTCCGCAGGGATGCCGGCCGACGTGAGGCCGTTGAACAGCGCCCCACCCAGGGTCGACGACAGGCCCAGGATGATCAGGCTGAAGAAGATGCCGATTGACAGGACCTGCGCCGAGTTCTGGAACGTGGCCGCCATGCCGCCACCGACCCCGCGGGCCCGGGCGGGCAGGCTGTTCATGATCCCGGCCCGGTTCGGCGAGGAGAAAAGACCCATCCCGATGCCGTTGAGCAGCAGGATCGCGGCGAACGCCCAGTAGTTGAAGTTGACGGGCAGCACGAGCAGCAGCGCGAACGAGACCGCGGCGACGAGCATGCCCCCGGTCGCGAACGGTCGGGCACCGAAGTGGTCGGAGAGGTAGCCGGAGATGGGTGCGGCGGCGAGGAAACCGACGGTCAGCGGGATCATCGCGATGCCCGCCCACAGCGGGGTGCTCTGGAAGCTGTAGCCGTGGAGCGGCAGCCAGATTCCCTGCAGCCAGATGATGAGCAGGAACTGCAGCCCACCCCGGCCGAGCGCGGCAAGCAGGCTCGCCGCGTTGCCGGCCGAGAAGGCGCGGGTACGGAACAGAGCGAGCTGGAACATCGGCGCGGCCACCCGCGTCTCGATGACGACGAAGGCCACGAGCACCGCGATACCGCCGAAGATGGCGGTGAGCACCCACGGGCTGGTCCAGCCCATGGTGTGGCCGCCGTAGGGCTGGATGCCGTACGTGATGCCGGCGAGCACGGCGATGAGCCCGACCGCGAAGGTGATGTTGCCCCACCAGTCGATCTGCTCGCGCCGCCGTTCCCCGCTGTCCCGCAGCTTCAGGTAGGCCCACACCGTCCCGAACAGGCCGAACGGCACGGAGACGAGGAAGACCATCCGCCAGCTGATCGGGGCCAGCAGGCCGCCGATGAG
>JAVEDQ010000050.1 GCA_030840885.1 Frankiaceae bacterium | reverse complement strand
CTGCGCCTGATTCGCACCGCGACCCTGCTCGCCTGGGGCTGCCTCACCGGCGGGATCGTGCTCGGCGCGTGGTGGAGCTATGCGGTGCGCGGTTGGGGCGGCTACTGGGCCTGGGATCCGGTCGAGAACGCGGCCCTCATCCCGTGGTTGACCGGGACCGCCTTTCTGCACTCGGTCATCGTGCAGCAGCGGCGCGGGATGCTCCGCGTCTGGAATCTTTCGCTGCTCGTCGCGACGTACTGCCTCACCATCCTCGGCACGTTCCTCACCCGCTCCGGGGTCGTGAACTCGGTGCACGCCTTCACCCAGTCGGACGTCGGCCCGGTGCTGCTCGGCTATCTCGCGGTCGCCGCGGTGGTCGGCCTGGGGCTCATCGGCTGGCGCGGGGACCGGCTCCGCGCGCCCGGTCGCATCGACTCGGTGCTCTCCCGGGAGGCCGCCTTCCTCGGCAACAACCTGGTACTGACCGCCCTCGCCACCGTCGTCGTGACCGGCACGGTCTTCCCGCTGATCGCTGCGGCACTGTGGGGGAAGCAGCTATCGGTAGGGGAGCCGTACTTCAACCGGATGTCGGCGCCGCTCGGCATCGCGCTGCTGGTGCTGATGACGGTGGCGCCGCTGCTGCCCTATCGTGCCGCCGACCCCGTCGTCCTGCGTCGCCGGCTGTTCGTCCCCGGGAGTGTCGCGGCAGCGACGATGGCGATCCTGGCGGCTGCCGGCGTGACCGGTGCCGAGCAGGTCCTGACCTTCGGCCTGGCCGCCGCAGCCGCGACCGCAATCGGGATACAGACCGGTTCGGCGGTGCACGCCCGTCGCACGGGCACCGACGAGCACCGCCTCGTCGCGCTGCTCGCGCTGGTCACCGCGAACCGTCGGCACTACGGCGGGCTGATCGTCCACCTCGGCGTGGTCGTCATCGCGGTGGCGCTCGCCGCCTCGCACAGCTACAGCAGCCGGCTCGAGACGCAGCTGACCGAGGGGTCCTCGGCCGCCCTGCACGGCTACACCGTGACCTACCTGGACACCACCGCCCACTCGACCCCGCAGAAGCTGACCCTGGCCGCGCGGCTGCGGGTCCATCACCACGGCGCCGACCTTGGCGTCTTCCGCCCGTCGCTGGCGATCTTCCCCCGCGCCACGGAGGCGATCGGTACTCCGGCGGTGCGGCCCGGACCGGTGTCCGACCTCTACCTCACGCTGGCGTCCTCCCCGAACCAGGCCGGCGAGGTCACCGTCGACATCTTCGTCAACCCGCTGGTGAGCTGGCTTTGGTTCGGCGGCCTGGTGATGGTCGGCGGGACCGTTCTTGCCGGCTGGCCGGTCCGGCGCAAGCAGCGTCGGCCCCGAGCACCCGTTGCCCCCGTGCCGGTGCAGGAATCGGCACCGGAATCGCCGGTCGTCGTCGGAGCGGGGCAGTCATGACGGCCATGCTTCGCCGCCGACCGGTGACCTCAGCCGTCGTCGCCGCCACCCTGCTGTTCGCGCTGTTCGTGACCGTCCTGGGCGGACGGCTCGGCAAGAGCGCCACCTTCGATCCGGTCGCGGTCCTCGGACGTCCGGTACCGGCCGACCAGATGCCGCTGATGGGTGGCACCGGCCGGCTGGACCTCGGTGAACTGCAGGGCCACGCGGTACTGGTCAACTTCTGGAACAGCTGGTGTCAGCCGTGCCGGGAGGAGGCGCCCGCGCTGGCCACGTTCTACGCGCGGCACGCCCAGGACAGCGACTTCCGCATGATCGGGATCCTGCACGACGACAACGCCTCGACCGCGGCCAAGTGGGCGGCCTCGCACGGCATGACGTGGCAGCTCGCCCTGGACCCCGACTCCCACGCCGCCCTCGACTTCGGCACCACCGGGCAACCGGAGACCTACGCCATCTCGGCGTCCGGGGTGATCGTGGGCAAGCGGGCCGGCGCGTCGACCACGGACGATCTCGAGCGGCTGCTGGCCATGGCTCGCGCTCAGGCGGGAGGGACGTCGTGAACGGCCGGCGGGCGCTCGCACCACTGGCCGCGTTCCTGCTCGCCGCCGTGGTGGTCGTGAGCCTGTTGGTCGCTTCCCGGTCGGGGACGCCGACCATCGAGCAGCGGGCGCATCGGCTCGACACGCAGCTGCGGTGCCCGGTCTGCCAGGGGCTCTCGGTGGCGGACAGCCCGTCGTCGACGTCGCAGGCGATCGCAACGGACGTGTTGCATCGGGTTCAAGCCGGACAGAGCGACCAGGCGGTCCGCGACTACTACGTGGGTCGCTACGGCTCCTGGATCCTGCTCTCCCCGAGCGGACCCGGCGCGCCGCTGGTGTGGCTGCTGCCGGTGGCCGGGTTCGCAGCGGCGCTCGCGTTGCTGACCGCCGCCTTCCGGCGATGGACCCGCCGGCCGGTCGAGGCCGTGGACGTGGAGGACGAGGCGTTGGGCGCTCGCCTACGGGTGAACCGGCGTCTCCAGGACCGGGGGCCGAGATGAGCACTCGTCAGAAGAACCGGTTCGACCTAGACGAGCAAGCCCGCACCGACGAGGAGCTCGACTTCGTGCTCCGGTCGCTCGACGACCTCGAC
>JAVEDQ010000038.1 GCA_030840885.1 Frankiaceae bacterium | reverse complement strand
CAGGTCCGGATAGAACGCGCGCTGCGTCGCATGGGTGGCGGCCACGGTGCCCAAAGACGCGTCGGCGAAGGCGATCGGAATCGCCGCCGTGGGCGCCGCGAGCAGGACGAGCGCCGCGGCCACCCGTTCCCGGGGCGAGGCGCCGACGAAGCATCGGCCGACCCATCGCACCTGCACGATCACCGGCGCCCAGGCCACCAATCCGGACGGCGACGCGGTGGTGGTGACCGCAGCGACGGCGATGGCGAGGGCCAGCACCCCGAGCGAGAGGTGACGGCGTGCGGTCTCGGCCAGCACGAGCGTCGCGGCGCTGCCGAGGACGATGACGGGCTCGGGCCGCAGGGTCAGTCCGTAGGGGAGCCACCAGGCCAGGTGCGCCAGTGCGAGCAGCCACGGCGCACGCGAGAGCGTCGAGCGCTCGCCGGCCAGGCCGAGCAGCAGGCGCAGCGCCCGCCGGAGCAGCGCATAGGTCCCGAGACCCAGCAGGGCCACGAGCAGGCGCATCCAGATCAGCGACCAGCCCGGCCCGGGATGCAAATCGGTCCAGAGCTGCATCAGGTACTGCTGCAGCACGAACGGGTTCTCGCCGACCGAGTACTGGCCGACGGTGTTGCCGATGAAGCCGGTCCGGTTTCCGGCCAGCGCCATCTCGAGGTACCAGCCGTCGTCGAGGTTCAACGGGCCGAGGAACATCCAGGCGACGCTGGTGAGGACGACGGCGTAGTCCGCTGGATGCGGCTGCCGGCCGCGGGGCCAGGGCAACCGGCGCGACCGGCTCGGCCTGGTGACCACGCGGTGCCGGCGGCTCGGCCACCGACGCCAGGCCGTGGCCAGCATCGCGACGAGCAGCACCACCTCCAACGCCAGCAGGGCCAGCTTGAGGGCGGACGGACTGCTGCTGAAGCGCGCGTCCGGCCGGATGGTGACGTGGAGCCCCTGGGCCGCAGGTGTGCCGGCCAGGTCGGTCTGGAGCTTCTCGATCTGCGGCGGGAGCAGGTCGGGGTCGCTGACGAGCCGGGATCCGCCCGCGTAGATGGCGACCCCGGAGTCGTCGGCCTGCAGGCGGAAGGAGCACGGGCTGCCGCCGACCTGCGCATTGGGCAGCGTGCCGTCGAACACGACGGTTTCGCCGGTCGTCAGCCGGACCCTGCCGGCTCGCACCCCGATGACCAGGCCCGGTGACGACGGCGCTCCGGCGGCGTCCCGCGTCCGCAGCAGCTCGCCGCCGCCGCGGGCGTCGAGAGCCTGGAGGGCCGTGCACGGGACGTCGACGGTGAGGACGCGCGGTCGGTACGGCACCAACGGCACCAGGGTGTTCTCCACAGGTGCACCCGCACGCGGCCAGGAGATGGCGGGGTCGTCGGTGCGGACGGGGGCCAGCGGCACGCAGATGCCCACCAGCGCGGCGAGCAGGGCCAACAGGGCGACCGGCGTCCACGGCGACCACGCCCGCCGGCGACGCGGTGGCGCGTCGGGAGCGACCGGGAGTTCGGTCGCCGTGGACGTCGCCATGCGTGACCCTAACGTGGCGGAACCGTCGATTCCGGGCTGGCGTGTCCGACGACTCCTGGTGCTACCACCGGTGCCCTCGCGGGCACCCGCTGTCAGCTTGCGAGCGACCCGCCGTGCCGGTCCACCGGCTCACAGCCCACCGGCTGGGGCGGCCGGGGGAGGAGCGGCTTCGTCTTCTGGATCTTCTTGATAAGGGGCTTCTTGGACGTGACCGTGACGTCCTCACCCGCGTGCTTGAACGTCATCTTGGCGTCCGGCCCGTCGTGCAGCGTGTAGGAGGCCTCGTCGTGCTTCACCTCGACCCGGAGCCGCGCCCCACGCCAGCGGAGACCGAAGCTCAACCGGGTGATGCCATCGGGCAGCTGCGGGTTGAAGGACAGCTCGCTGCCGTAGTCGCGGAGCCCGCCGAAGCCCGAGACGAGCGCGATCCACGCGCCTGCCAGCGACGCCATGTGCAGGCCGTCGCGGCTGTTGTGGTGGATGTCGCGAAGGTCGATCAGCGCGGCCTCGTAGGCGTAGTCGTGCGCCAGCTCGAGGTGACCGGTCTCCGCCGCCATCACCGCCTGGATGCAGGCCGACAGCGAGGAGTCCCGCACGTTGCGCCGCTCGTAGTAGTCGGCGTTGTGGGCCTTCTGCTCCGCGCTGAACTGGTCGCCGAACCAGAACATGGCCATCACCAGGTCGGCCTGCTTGATGACCTGCCGTCGGTAGAGCTCGAAGTACGGGGCCGACATCAGCAGCGGGTACTGGCCCTTCGAGGCCTCGAAGTTCCACTCCGGGAGGCTGGTAAAGCCTTCGCACTGCTCGTGGACGCCGAGTTCGGCGTTGTAGGGGATGTGTGCCGCCTTCGCCGCGTCCCGCCACGCGGCCGTCTCCTCGTTCGAGACCCCCATGGAACAGGCCTTGTCCCAGTGCCGATGGGCGGCGTCGGCAGCTCCGCGCAGGTTGGCCGCCGCCGCCATGTTGGTGAACAGGTTGTCGCGCACCACGGCCGTGTACTCGTCCGGCCCGGTGACGCCGACGATGTGCCAGGCGCCCTGCGCGTCGTGGTGTCCGAGCGACATCCACAGCCGCGCCGTCTCGACGAGCAGCTCCAGCCCGGTCTGCTCCTCGAACTCGAGGTCGCCGGTGTTGTCGACGTAGCGCTGCACCGCGATGGCGATGTCGGCGTTGATGTGGAAGGCGGCGGTACCGGCCGGCCAGTACCCGGAGCACTCCTGGCCGCGGATGGTGCGCCAGGGGAAGGTGGCGCCGGCGAGGTTCAGCGTCTCCGCGCGCTCCTTGGCCAGGTCGATCGTCGACTGGCGCCAGCGAAGCGCGTCCGCGGCCGCCTCCGGCAGCGTGTGGATGAGGACCGGCAGCACGTAGGCCTCGGTGTCCCAGAACGTGTGGCCGTCGTAGCCGGGCCCGGTCAGCCCCTTCCCGGCGATGCAGCGACGCTCGGCCCGGGCACCGGCCTGCAGGACGTGGAACAGCCCGAAGCGGACCGCCTGCTGGATCTCCGAGTCGCCGTCGAGCTCGACGTCGGCGGTGTCCCAGAAGTCGTCGAGGTACTTGCGCTGGTCGGCCAGCAGGCCCTCGAAGCCCGAGTAGCGCGCCCCGGTCAGCGCGGCCGCGACCTGGTCCCGCAACGCGGGCTGGGTGCGCTGGCTGGACCAGCCGTACCCGAGCAGCTTGACCACCCGCAGCTTCTCGCCGGCCTTCAGGTTGGCCACGATGGTCGTGCGTGCCCAGTCCTTCTTGGCGTCGGTCTCGACCTCGACCCGACGCGGTCCCTCGACGAGGTGCTCCATCCCGGCGGCGACGAGCAGGTCGCTCTCCCGCGTCGCGTGCAGCAGCGTCGCGCCGCGGTCCGAGACACTGCGCTCCTGGGCGACGAGCGGGTCCTTGAGTACGGCGGCCACCCGGGGGTCCCCGCCCTGCTTCGGGAGCGCCTCGTTGGCGACCAGCTCGGACTGCACGATGAGCCGGACGTCGTTGTCGATCGCCTCGACCTCGTACTCGATGGCCGCGATCGCCCGCTGCGTGAACGACACCAGCCGCGTCGATTTCAGGCGGATGCGCTTGCCGGCGGGGGAGGTCCATTCCAACGTCCGGATCAGGACGCCGGCGCGCAGGTCAAGGACCCGTTCGTGCGATTCCAGCGTGCCGTAGCGGATGTCGAGCGGTTCGTCGTCGACCAGCAGCCGGATCAGCTTGCCGTTGGTCACGTTGACCAGGGTCTGGCCCGACTCGGGATAACCGTAGCCGGCCTCGGCGTAGGGGAGGGCGCGCAGCTCGTAGAACGAGTTCAGGTAGGTGCCGGGGACACCGTGCGGGTCGCCCTCGTCGAGGTTCCCGCGTAGGCCGATGTGGCCGTTGGAGACGGTGAACAGCGACTCGGCCTGGGCGATGAGCTCCTTCTCGAAGCGGGTCTCGCGGATCCGCCACGGTTCGACCGGGAAGAGGTGCTGCT
>JAVEDQ010000014.1 GCA_030840885.1 Frankiaceae bacterium | reverse complement strand
CGGATGGCGTTCCGTTCGGCCGAGTACTGGGACATCTTCGGCGTCTTCGGGATGTCGGGCGGCCAGAGCTCCGGCGGCTCCGATGACACCGGCGACCGGGCGCTGCCACTCCCCGCGACGCTCATCTCCCTCGACGACCAGCGCATCGCGAGCGGGCGCGACTTCGATTCACGCGGCCGGCTCAAGACCGAGACCGGCACGCCCGCTCGGCAGTTGGACGAGGCGACGGCCCGCGGGCTGGCCGAGCGGCTCACCGGGGCCCACTTCGGCGTCCGGTCGGTCGAGGAGCGGCCGTACCGCCGCTCGCCCTACGCGCCGTTCATGACCTCGACGTTGCAGCAGGAGGCCGGGCGCAAGCTGCGGTACTCGAGCGCCCGGACGATGCAGGTGGCGCAGCGGCTGTACGAGAACGGCTTCATCACCTACATGCGTACCGACTCGATCGCGCTGTCGGAAACGGCGGTCAGCGCGGCGCGGGCGCAGGCGTCGCAGCTCTACGGCCCGGAGTACGTGCCCGACAAGCCGCGCAGCTACAGCCGGAAGGTGAAGAACGCGCAGGAGGCCCACGAGGCGATCCGCCCGACCGGCGACACCTTCCGAACGCCCGGCGAGATCGCCGGGCAGGTCAACAGCGACGAGTTCCGGCTCTACGAGCTGATCTGGCAGCGCACGGTGGCGAGCCAGATGGCCGACGCCACCGGCACCAGCGCGACGATCCGCATCGGTGCCACCAGCAGCAGCGGCGAGAACGCGTTGTTCAGCGCCAGCGGCAAGGTCATCACCTTCCCGGGCTTCCTCCGCGCCTACGTCGAAGGCAGCGACGACCCGGACGCCGAGCTCGAAGACCGGGAGCGGCGCCTCCCGCCGGTCCGTGAGGGCGACGGGCTCGACGTCCGCTCCCTCGACCCGCGGGGCCACAGCACCTCCCCGCCCGCCCGCTACACCGAGGCGAGCCTGGTCAAGACGCTGGAGGAGCTCGGCATCGGCCGGCCCTCGACCTACGCGAGCATCCTGTCGACCATCCAGGACCGCGGCTACGCGTGGAAGAAGGGTTCGGCGCTGCTGCCGACCTGGGTCGCCTTCGCGGTCATCAAGCTGCTCGAGGACCACTTCGCCCGGCTCGTGGACTACCGGTTCACCTCGAGCGTCGAGGACGACCTCGACGAGATCGCCGGCGGACGGCGGGCCGGCAACGACTGGCTGACCCGCTTCTATTTCGGCAGCGACCAGGGCCACGAGCACGGCGTCGCCCGCGCCGGCGGCCTGAAGGCGCTGGTCGGCGAGCGGCTCACCGACATCGACGCCCGCGAGGTGAACTCGCTGTCGCTCGAGCGGCTCACCGGGGCCGACGACAGTGTCGGGGCCACCTCCGAGGCGAGCGGCCCGGTGGTGCGCATCGGTCGGTACGGCCCCTACGTGCAGGAGGGGGACCAGCGCGCGAGCCTCCCGGACGACCTGCCGCCCGACGAGCTGACCGTCGAGAAGGCCCGTGAGCTGCTCGCGGCGCCCTCCGACGACCGCGTGCTCGGCGTCGACCCCGAGACCGGGGCCGAGATCGCGCTGAAGAACGGCCGGTTCGGGCCGTACGTGCAGCGGGGACCGGACGACGATGCCGTTCGGTCGTCGGTCTTCAGCAGCATGGACCCGACGCAGGTGACGCTGGAGGACGCGCTGCAGCTGCTGACGCTTCCGCGCACCCTGGGCACCTCCGACGGCGAGGAGATCACCGCGCAGAACGGCCGCTACGGTCCGTTCATCCGCAAGGGCTCCGACTCGCGCTCGCTGGAGAGCGAGGCGCAGCTGTTCACCGTGACGCTCGACGAGGCGCTGGCCCTGCTCGCGCAGCCCAAGACGCGCGGCCGCGGCGCGGCCCGTGCGGCCGCACCGCCGCTGAAGGAGCTCGGCAACGACCCGGTCTCCGGCAAGCCGATGGTGGTGAAGGAGGGTCGCTTCGGCCCCTACGTCACCGACGGCGAGACCAACGCGAGCCTGCGTAAGGGCGACGCGGTGGAGGAGGTGACCGCCGAGCGCGGCGCCGAGCTGCTCGCCGACCGTCGCGCCCGCGGGCCGGCACCGGCGAAGAAGGCAGCTCGACGCGCACCGGCCAAGAAGGCCGCCACGAAGGCGACGACCAAGGCCGCGACCAAGTCGGCAACGAAATCGGCAACCAAGAGCGCGGCCAAGAAGGCGGCAACGAAGCGGACGCCGACGAAACGCAGCGGCGGGGACGCCTGAGCTGACCGCACAGCGCTGGACCGGCCCATAGGCAGCTGACCGGCGAGCAGTTGACCGTGGCCGTGGAGACGGCGCGGGCCATCGAGCAGACGGGCGACCCGCTGCTCCGGGAGCTCAACGACCAGAGTCTCCGCTGGCGCGGGAAGGGGCCCTGACGGCAACAGCACCTCCCGCTGTGCGGAACCCGGGAACGTCCCTGCCGCCCGCCTAACATGGGCGGCGCCGTTCGGACGCACGTTCGGCATCCAGCGTCGGACGGGGAGGCCGAGATCGCGACCGTGAGCCCGTCTCCTGCCGTTCGCCGCGGTCGATTCCTCGCCCTCGAAGGTGGCGAAGGAGCGGGCAAGTCGACGCAGGCCGAACGGCTCGCCGACGACCTGCGCCGCCTCGGCCACGAGGTGGTCGTCACCCGCGAGCCCGGGGCCACGACCGTCGGCGCCGCATTACGGCAGCTGCTGCTCGACCCCGACGCGCAGCTGACCGACCGCACCGAGGCCCTGCTCTACGCCGCGGATCGCGCCGAGCACGTCGCCCGCGTGGTCCGGCCCGCTCTCGAACACGGAGCCGTGGTGATCACCGACCGCTACGTCGACTCCTCCGTCGCCTACCAGGGCTACGGCCGCGGCCTCGATCCGGCGATCGTGCTGCAGCTGTCGCGGTGGGCGACGGGCGACCTCGTGCCGGACCTGACGGTGCTGCTCGACCTCCCCGTCGCCGACGGCCTGGCCCGCGCCCGGGCCCGCGGTCGGCTCGCCGGCGCCCCCACCGACCGGATCGAGGCCGAGACCCGCGCGTTCTTCGAGCGCATCCGCGCCGGGTTCCGGCAGCTGCACGACACCGCCCCTGAGCGCTACGCGCTCATCGACGCGGCAGCCGACCCCGACGAGGTCGCCGCAGCGGTACGGCACGCCGTGCAACAGGTCCTCGCCGGTGACGGGGAGGTGCTGTCGGCGTGAGCGTCTTCGCAGACCTGATCGGTCAGGCCGACGTCGGCGAGGTCCTGCAGCGCGCCGCCTCGGGGGACGGGATGACGCCGTCGTGGCTGTTCGTGGGAGCCGCCGGGTCCGGACGCTCGGTCGCCGCCCGTGCGTTCGCGGCCGCGCTCGAGTGCACCACCCCCGAACAGGAGCCCGGCAGCGCCGCGGGCTGTGGTCACTGCCACGGGTGCACGACGGTGCTCGCGGGCACGCACGCCGACCTCACGGTCGTCCGCCCGGAGGGCCTGTCGATCGGGGTCGCCGAGGCGCGCACCCTGGTGCTGGGCTCGTCGATGCGTCCCACGACCGGGCGTCACCGCATCCTTCTGCTCGAGGACGCCGACCGGCTCACCGAGCCCGCCGGCAACGCACTGCTCAAGGCCCTCGAGGAGCCGGCGGAGCGCACCGTCTTCCTGCTCTGCGCACCGGCGGTGGACGACGTGCTGCCGACCGTGCGGTCCCGTTGCCGGGTGGTGCGGCTGCGGCCCCCGAGCAGCGCCGACGTCGCCACCGTCCTGCGTCGCGAGGGCGTCGACGCCTCGATGGCGGTGTTCGCCGCCCGGGCCGCGCAGGGCCACGTGGGTCGTGCCCGGCGCCTGGCCACGGACGAGCAGGCGCGGGCACGCCGCGCCGAGGTACTGCGGCTTCCCTCGCGCCTCACCACCGTCGCGTCCTGCCTCGCGGCCGCGGCCGACCTGGTCGAGGCGGCGGAGGAGGAGGCCGGCGGGCTGACCCACGACCGGGACGTCACCGAGACCGCGGAGCTACAGGCGACGCTGCAGGGTGCCGGCGCCCGCCGCGCCTCGGTTCAGGTACGCGGCGCAGCGGGGGCGCTGAAGGACCTGGAGAAGCGGCAGAAGAGCCGAGGGCGCCGCTCGGTGCTGGACGCGCTCGACCGCGCGCTGGTCGACCTGGCTGCTTGGTACCGCGACGTGCTCGCCCAGCAGCTCGGGGTACACGACCGGAGCGATGCCGGTTCAGGCGCCCACAGCAGCGACCGAGCCGTCGAGTGGGTGCACGACGACCAGCGCCGCGAGGTGCTGCACGAGGCCGCCTCCACCTCCCCCGAGCAGACGCTGCGACGGCTGGAGGCCGTGCTGGCCTACCGGTCGGCATTGGAGGAGACGCCGGGC
>JAVEDQ010000590.1 GCA_030840885.1 Frankiaceae bacterium | reverse complement strand
GCCGTGAGCTCCTCGAGCAGGACGGTCTCGCGACGCAGCAGCGACAACAGCCGCCGCAGCCGTCGTGCGGCGTCCGGCGCCTCCAGCAGGACCTGCCGCTCGGTCAGGGGCAGCAACAGGGCACCGCTGACGAGGTAGGAGAGGGCCAGGGCCTCGGTCGGCAGCTCGGGAAGGTCGACCTCGGCCTCCCCGGTGGCCACCAGGCGCTCGACGTAGCCGAGCATGGCGGCGCGGACCGGCTCCAGCAGCACCGCGGCGCGGTCCCCGATCGGTTCGGGGAGCCACTCCACCTGACCCATCAGGTACGGACGGCTGGCCGGGTCGACGCCCAGCAGCCGGAAGCGGCGGACGCCCACGCTGACCAGGTCGTAGCGCCCGTCGGGATAGGCCGACAGCGAACGGATCTCCGTCGCGCAGCCGATCGCGTGCAGATCGGGCAGCACCGGGCCGGCCTCGCGGCCGGACCGGATGGCGACGACACCGAAGCGCCGTGAGGTCACACCGGGCTGCTCCACGAGGTCGCGCACCAGGTCGCGGTAGCGCTGCTCGAAGATGTGCAGCGGCAGGGGAGCACCCGGGAACAGCACCGTGGAGAGCGGGAACAGCGGGAGCAGCTCGCCGGCGGACCCGTCCGGACCTCCTCCGGCGCCCGGCGGCTCGCTCATGCGCCAACCGTAACCGCTGCCTCACACCTGCCGGCCGAGGACGATGACGAGTTGCCTGGCTCGCTACTGTCGAGGGGTGCTTCCCCGCCTCGACCTGCGTGCTTCGTCCACCTCGACCTCCCACGGGGGAGAGTTGGCCGGACATGGGGCCGGACGGGCGGTTGGACAGACGGCCAGGGCCTACCGCGACGTGCTGCCCCGCGCGGTCCTGGACGTCGGTGCTGCGGTGGAGGTGGTCCGGGGCGTCTGCGACGACATCCGGGAGCGGGGCGACGTGGCGGTCCGTGAGGCCACCGCCCGCTTCGACCGCGTCGAGCTCACCGACCTCCGCGTTCCCGACAGCGCGCTGAAGGAGGCGCTCGACCACCTCGACCCGGCCGTCCGTGACGCGCTGGAGGAGGCGACGCGGCGCGCAAAGCTCGTCCACGACGCGCAGCGGCCGCGCGACGTGACGGTCGAGGTCGCGCCGGGGAGCCGGGTCACCGAGCGATGGATCGCCGTTGGCCGCGTCGGGCTCTACGTCCCCGGCGGCCGTGTCGCCTATCCGAGCAGCGTCGTGATGAACGTCGTCCCGGCGCTGGCCGCAGGCGTCGGCTCTCTCGCGGTGGCGTCGCCGCCCCAGGCGGACAACGGCGGACTGCCCCACCCGGTGGTGCTCGCGGCGTGTGCCCTGCTCGGCGTCGAGGAGGTCTACGCCGTCGGCGGCGCGCAGGCCATCGCGATGTTCGCGCACGGCACCGAGACCTGCCCTCCGGTCGACATCGTCACCGGGCCCGGCAACGTCTACGTCGCCGCGGCCAAGCGCTACCTGCAGGGGATCATCGGCGTCGACGCGGAAGCCGGGGCCACCGAGGTCGGCATCCTCGCCGACGACTCCGCCGACCCGGTCCACGTCGCGGCCGACCTCGTCGCCCAGGCCGAGCACGACCCGCTCGCCGCCTGCCTCCTGGTCAGCGACAGCTCCGCGCTGCTCGACGCCGTCGAGGTGGAGCTGCAGCGCCAGGTGCCCGCCACCCGGCATCGCGAGGGCGTCGAGACGGCGCTGGCCGGCCAGAGCGCCGGCGTCCTCGTCGACGACATCGACCAGGGCCTCGCCGTCGTCGACGCCTGGGCGGCGGAACACCTCGAGATCCAGACCCGCGACGCACCGTCGGTCGCCTCCCGGGTCCGCAACGCCGGCGCGATCTTCGTCGGCTCCTACGCCCCGGTCAGCCTCGGGGACTACCTGGCCGGCTCCAACCACGTGCTGCCGACCGGGGGCACCGCCCGGCACACCAGCGGACTGTCGGTCTACTCGTTCCTCCGTCAGGTCCACGTCGTGGAGTGCACGCGCGAGGCGCTCGAGGCGATCGCGCCCCGCGTCGCTGCGCTGGGTGGCGCTGAAGACCTGCTCGCCCACGTCGATGCGGTCAAGGTGCGCGTCGACAGGCCCAACGGCCAGCCGGCGCAGACCGACCCCGACCGCGAACCCGACCCGACGTGACGACCATCCCCGACTGGCTGCCGCTGCGGACCGACCTCCGCGGCCAGACCGCCTACGGCGCGCCGCAGCTCGACGTGCCGGTGCGGCTGAACACCAACGAGAACCCGCATCCGCCGTCGGCAGCGCTGGTCGACGCACTCGGCGACGCCGTCCGGCTCGCGGCCGCGGGCCTGAACCGCTACCCCGACCGCGAGGCGGCGGCGCTGCGGACCGAGCTCGCCGAGTTCCTCACCGTGGAGTCCGCCGGCGCCGGGCAGTTGCTCACTCCGGGTGAGGTGTGGGCGGCGAACGGTTCCAACGAGGTGCTGCAGCAGATCTGCCAGGCCTTCGGCGGCCCCGGCCGCGTCGCGCTGGGCTTCGGTCCGTCGTACTCCATGCACCGGCTCATCGCGCTCGGCACCAACACCGGCTGGGTCGATGCGGGACGGTCCGTGGACTTCCAACTCGACCTCGACACCGCGGTCAGCGCGATCCGGGAGCATGCCCCGTCGATCATCTTTCT
>JAVEDQ010000589.1 GCA_030840885.1 Frankiaceae bacterium | reverse complement strand
GCGCGAAACCGCCGACGGCGAACTCGCGGTCGAGGTCCCACAGCGTCAGCCCGTGCTGGTTGATGTCGAGGTCGGGGTGACGGCGGACCTTGAACTCGAGCGGGTCGGTGTCGGCCATCAGGTGGCCTCGCACGCGGTAGGCGTGGACGACCTCCATGACCCGGGCGCCCTTGTCGAGCTCGCCCTCGTGGGTCACGGAGATGTCGGAGACCCAGCGCACCGGCTCGTAGGGCACGCGCAGCGAGGCGAAGACGTCGTCGTAGAAGCCGTCCGCGCCGAGCAGCAGCTGGTGCATGCGGCGCAGGAACTCGCCGGACTGGGCGCCCTGGATGACGCGGTGGTCGTAGGTCGAGGTGAGCGTGATGACCTTGCTGACGCCGAGCCGGGCCAGCGTCTCCTCCGACGCACCCTGGAACTCGGCGGGGTACTCCATCGCGCCGACGCCGATGATCGTGCCCTGCCCCTGCATCAGGCGCGGCACCGAGTGCACGGTGCCGATCCCGCCGGGGTTGGTCAGGCTGATGGTGGTGCCGGCGAAGTCGTCGGTGGTGAGCTTGCCGCCGCGGGCCCGGCGGACGATGTCCTCGTAGGCCGTCCAGAACCCGGTGAAGTCGAGGGTCTCGGCCTCCTTGATGGCGGCGACGACCAGCTGCCGGTTCTTGCCCTTGACGAGGTCGATCGCCAGCCCGAGGCCGATGTGCTCCGGGGTGACCAGCGTCGGCTTGCCGTCGGTCTCGGCGAAGGACACGTTCATCTCGGGGTGCTCGACCAGCGCACGGATGAGGGCGTAGCCGATGAGGTGGGTGAAGCTCACCTTCCCGCCGCGTGCCCGGGCGAGGTGACGGTTGATGACGGTGCGGTTGTCCTGCAGCAGCTTGGCCGGCACGGCGCGGACCGACGTCGCGGTGGGCACCTCGAGGCTCGCCGCCATGTTCGCGACCACGCGCGCCGCCGCGCCCTTGAGCGCTGTGGTCGGGGCTCCCGCCGGAGCCGGCGGTCCGCTGGGCTCATGCCGCGCGACCGGCTGCGGCTGCGCGGACGGCGAGGCGTTGCGCTCCTGCACCGGAGCGCTGGTGGCGGCCGGGCTCGGGGTGGCCTCCTTGGAGGTCGGCTGCGTCACCGGTGCCGTCGCAGTGTTCGACGAACGGGTGCCGTTGGAGCCGGTGCTGCTGGAGCCGGAGCTGCTAGAGCCCTTAGCGCCGCTGGCGCCCTTCGCAGGGGAGCCGGCAGCGTCCCCGGTGGCCGCGCGAGGGGCGCTCTCTGCTGACGCAGCCGCGGCGTCGTCCCGCTCGTCCTGGTTCTGACCGGAGGGGGTCGAGGGCCCGGGACCGTCCACGGGGCGGTAGTCCGAGAGGAACTCGCGCCACTCGGGGGACACGCTGTCCGGGTCGTCGCGGTACTGCTGCCAGATCTCGTGGACCAGCCACTCGTTCGGGCCGAAGTCGGGACCGGTCGCCGGGTTGACCGATGTCGTCATCGGAGCGCTTTCGCCTTCTCTCCCTGTTCGCCCCCGTCGAGCATCTCTTGCAGCGCTGAGGGGTGAGGAACTCTCAGGCTACCCAGCTGCGTCTACCCGGCACAGCCCCTGCCGGGCGAGTCCGCAGCCGACCCGCCGACCAGGGGTGCGGCGAGCGGAAACACCACATATCGTCGCTTCCGCTCAGGACCGGCAGCGCAGTTGCCGACTCGTAGAGCAGATCTCCTCGAGTTCGCCGCCACATCGAGGGGTAGACGAAAGGGACCGTCGTGCGTCGCTCCGCTCTGTCCGTCGCCGCTGCCACGCTGCTGCTGGTCGGGCTCGGAGCGGGAAGTGCGGCCGGTGCCACGCTTCCGGTTCCGGCCGCGACACCGGCTCCGGCAGTCACCCCGGCTCCGGCACCGGCCTTCTCGTCAGGTGTCGCCCGGACGGCGCCGCTCAAGACGCTCCGCGCCAGCCACACCACCGACGGCCCGACCTGGAAGCGAACCGCCGCCCTGCGGGCGACCCCGAACCTGCAGGCGAGTGCCGTCGCCACTGCCGACATCCGGGTGACCTACAGCGCCGGCTTCAGCCCGGCCGCCCGCACCGCGTTCCAGGCCGCCGTCGACACCTGGAAGACGCAGATCCGTTCCACGGTCCCGATCACGATCGACGCCGTCTGGGCACCGCTCGACGCCGGCGTGCTCGGCCAGGCGGGCCCCGCCAACTTCCGGCGGGACTTCACCGGCAGTCCCCGCGCCGGGACCTACTACCCGGACGCGTTGGCCAACGTGCTGGCCGGCCGGGACCTCGACACCGCGCACCCCGAGATCACGGCGAACTTCAACTCGACCTTCCCGTCGTGGTACCTCGGCACGGACGGCCGACCGGGCGCGGAAAGCTACGACTTCGAGAGCGTCGTGCTGCACGAGCTCGGGCACGGCCTCGGCCTCGTCGGCACCCTCGACGGGCTGTCGCCGCCGAACTGGGACGACCAGGGCCGCGGCTACTGGGGCCTCGACAGCCCGGGCGACGCGCCCACCATCTTCGACCGGTTCATCGTGGATGGCGCCGGGACCGACGCTCTGAACACGACCACCTACCCGCAGGGGTCGACGGCTCTCGGCGGTCTGCTCCGCGGCGCCGCCGGCGGCGGCCAGTGGAAGGGTGCCGCCGGCGTTGCCGCCGCGGGCGGTAGCCGACCGAAGATCTACTCCCCGGCGAACTTCGAACCCGGCAGCAGCGTCAGCCACCTCTCCGAGAGCGCCTATCCGGCCGGCACGGCGAACGCGCTGATGACGCCGTACATCCAGAACGGTGAGTCGCTGCACGACCCGGGTCCGATCGTGCGGGGGATGTTCGCCGACATGGGCTGGACCGTGTCGACGACCCCGGCGCCCGCGCCGACCCCGACCTCACCGACCCCCTGCGTGAAGGCGTCCGGCGTGACCACCGACCGCTTCGTGGCCACCGGGCCGACCAAGCGCGGGACCCTTGCGATGACGGGCGGCACGACCTACGAGCTGGCGATGTCCGGTTACGCGGGTGTGCCGGTCAGCAGCGCCTCCGCGGTGCTCGTCAACGTCGAGGTCGCTGGTCCCAGCACAGCGGGCTACGTCATGCTCGGCTCGGCCTGCGGCGGGACGACCGTCACCGCCCAGCAGTACGTCGCCGGGGGCACCCGCGCGGCCTTGGTCAGCGTCCCGCTGGATTCCTACGGCCGGATGCAGCTGAAGATCTCCAGCGGCTCGGCCTCGGTCGCGGTGACCGTCGTCGGCTACTACAAGCCGGCTGCCAGCAGCACCGGGCTGTTCACCCCGCTCACCCGCACGCGGGCCAGCGGCGCGGTCATCCGAGCCGGCGCCCCGCTGGACATCGCCACCAACGGCGTCGGCGGTCTCCCGGCCACGGGGGTGGATGCAGTCGTACTTCAGGTGACGGTCCAGACGCCGACCGCGGGCGGAGCGGTCTCGGTCGGCCCCGGCGGGGTCACGCCCACCGTCGCCCAGCAGACCTACACCGCGGGCCGTTCGATCTCCCAGCTGGTCGTTGCCCGCCGCTCGGCCGATGGCAAGCTGCGCGTCGCGATGTCCGGCGGCACCGCCGCCGTGCTGGTCGACATCTGGGGCTACTACGGCGCCGCGTCGCCCGCCGGCGGGCAGGTGCCGCACCGCATCGTCCCCACCCGGGTGCTGCAGGCGGCCACCGCGCCGGACGTCACCTTCACGGTCCCGAACCTGCCGTCCGACGCAAGGTCGGTCGTCCTGCTCACGACCGTCACGAACCCGACCGCCAACGGCTTCCTCGGCGCCGCCGCCGGCAACACGACCGGCGGTATCCCGGGCGTGATCCAGTACTACGCGGGCAACCCGATCGGCAACCTCGTCATCGTCCCGGTCGGCCCCGGCGGGACGGTCCGGTTCAAGATGTCGGTGGGCACCGGCAAGCTCTACGCCGACCTGCTCGGCTACAACGGAACGAGCTGACGCGCTCTGCCGAACGGGCGACCTGTTTGATCGTCCAGGCGGCGCCCGCCATCATGGCCCGGATGGGCGAGGCAACCGGACAACTCGGCCCGGACCGTGGCGACGGCGTGGCTCAGCAGGTCCGCCGGACGGCCGATGGAATTCCGGGAGCAGGGAGATACCGGATGCCAGACGGGCGGACGCGGGAACCGGCGCAGCAGCACGACGCCGACGACGAGACGGGCCACGGAACGCCATCAGAGGTGTTCGGGGGCCAGATCGAGGGCGCCGACCTCTCCGGCGAGGACCTGTCGACGATCGGCGAGCCGGCGCTGTTCGCCTGCGACGCCGACGGCCTGTTCACCTTCGCCGACGACGCGTTGTGCCGCCTCCTCGCCGTCGAGCCCGCGGATCTCATCGGCGTCCGTACGCTCCGCGAGCTCATCGAGCCGGCGCAGCTCGCCGAGCGCACCGCTGCGCTCGTCGATGACGCCGCGCTAGCCGATGGCGCCGCGCCGGCGTGCGTGCTCCCGGTCCCGTCGGACGCAGGTCAGTCCCGGAGCTGGACCCTCGTGGACCAGGCCGGCGGCCGGCACGACGTGCTGTTGACCCTGGGCCGCGTGGAGGCCGCCGACGCCGACGGCCGCGCGAGCTTCTTCGGAGCCGCCACCGACCGCAGCCCCTGGCGCCGGGCCGAGCAGACCATGCGCGCCCAGGAGCGCTTCCGGGGGGCGTTCCAGGACGCGCCCATCGCCATGGCCGTCGTCGACGTCGACGAGCGGTTCCTCGAGGTCAACGACGCCTTCTGCCGCCTGACCGGCCTGTCGGTCGACGCCCTCGAGGGGCTGTCGATCGACGAGTTGACCGTGGCCGACGAGCCCGCGCCCGACCCCGACCTCCTCCCGATCCACGGCGAGAGCGGCGCGGGGGAGCGCAAGCTGCTGCGGGCCGACGGCGGCACCGTGTGGGTCTCGGTCCACGTCCGGCTCTGGTCCGCCGAGGGACAGCCGACCCGGCTGCTGCTGCAGCTGACCGACATCAGCGAGCGCAAGCACTACGAGGCGCAGCTGCGCCACCTCGGGGAGCACGACCCGCTCACGGGCCTGGCGAACCGCCGCCAGCTCAGCCGCGAGCTCGAGCGCCACGTCGCGCTCGTACATCGCCACGGCCCCCGGGGTGCGGTGCTGCTGCTCGACCTCGACCAGTTCAAGATGATCAACGACACGATGGGGCACAGCGCGGGCGACCGCGTCATCGTCGGCGTCGCCACCGCACTGTCGCGCCGGCTGCGTGCCAGCGACCTGCTGGCCCGCCTCGGCGGGGACGAGTTCGCCGTCCTGCTCAGCGACGTAGAGCCCGATCAGGCCCTCCGGGTCGCGGAGGACCTCGCGGCCTGTCTCGCCGGCACCCGCATCCGCCTCGATGACGCCCACTCGCACGCGGTCACCACCAGCGTCGGCGTCGCCACCTTCGAAGGGCACCGGGTCACCGTCGACGAGGTGCTGGCCCGTGCCGACACCGCGATGTACCAGGCCAAGGACGAGGGGCCCGGGCGCGTCCGGCGCTTCGGCACCGACGCACCCGGAACCCGGTCCTCGGCGAGCCAGCCCGTCGAGCGGGGCCGCGCCGGTGTGCTCGAGGCGCTGCGCGCGGGCAACTTCCGCGTCGTCGCCCAGCCGCTGGTCGACCTGGAGACCGGGGAGGTCACCCACCACGAACTGCTCGTCCGGCTGCAGGTCGGCCAGCGGATGATGCTGCCCGCGAGCTTCCTGCCCACCGCGAGCCGGCACGGCCTCACCGGAGACCTCGACCGGTGGGTCTTCTCGGCCGCCGTCGATCTGCTCCGCGCCGGGACCCTCGGTGAGAGCATCCTCTGCGTCAACCTCGACGGTCGGAGCCTGGGCGACCGCGGTTTCGCCGACGAGATCGAACGCCTGCTCCCGGCGTCGCTCGCGAGCCGGCTCGTCTTCGAGGTCACCGAGACAGCCGGTCTGCCGAACCTGCAGGCGGCCGGGGACTTCATGCGGCGGATCCGTGCCCGTGGCGTCGCCTTTGCGATCGACGACTTCGGGGCCGGGTTCGGCTCGGTGCACCACCTGCGGCACCTGCCGTTCGACTACCTCAAGATCGACGGTGAGTTCGTGCGCCGCGCGGCCGGCTCGGCAGAGGACCAGGTCGTCGTCAGCTCCCTGGTGGCCATGGCGCGCGGGCTCGGAATGCGGACCGTCGCCGAATGCGTCGAGGACCCCGCCACGCTGCGGCTGCTCCACACCCTCGGTGTCGACTACGCACAGGGATGGCACGTCGGCCACCCCGGCGAGATAGATCTCTCCGCCGGCACGAACCGCGTCGTCGACCTGTCCAGCGCGCGACGCCGGATGGAAGAGCGCCGCGCGATCTGAGGCGGCAGGTTCCTGAGGCGCAGGTGCGTCGCACGAAGATGATCACACGGTGCCCCCGGCAGGATTCGAACCTGCGCCTTCGCCTCCGGAGGGCGACGCTCTATCCCCTGAGCTACGGGGGCTCGGGACTGCCGACGTTATCAACCTCGACCGGCCGAGACAGCCGCTCACGGCGTACGCATCGGGTCCCACCGCTACCGCCTGACTAGGGTGATGGCGTGACGGAAGCACCAGTACGGGTCCTCGTCGTCGATGACGACGACGTCATCCGCCAGCTCATTTGCCTGAACCTCGAGCTCGAAGGCTTCGAGGTGTTCCAGGCCTCCGACGGGCTGGACGCGCTGGCCAAGGTGCGCGAGGTCGACCCGGCCGTGGTGACGCTCGACATCATGATGCCGAAGCTCGATGGCTGGGACGCCGCCGCCCGGCTGCGGAGCGATCCGGAGACCGCGCACGTGCGTGTCGTGCTGCTCTCGGCCCGGGCGCAGGAGGCCGACCTGAAGCGCGGCTCGCGGCTCGGCGTCGACTACTACCTCACGAAGCCCTTCGACCCCGACGAGCTCGTCGCGGTCGTCCGGCGGCTTTCGGAGGCACCGGCGTGAGGCCGGCGACGCGGCGCCACATGACCACCGCTGCGAGCCGTCGGCTTGCCGTACTCGTCACCGTCGCGGGGCTGTTCGCCGTCGCCTGCGGCTCGAGTTCCGGCGGCTCCGGCGGGTCCGGCGCCGCCGCCGGCGCGGCGGTCACCAGCACGGCCACCGCACCGCAGGCCAGCCCCAGCACGTCCATCGCAGGTGTGCGGAGCCTCGACTTCACCGCCAAGCAGTGGCATCTCCACTTCCTCGGCCCGTTGCGCTACGTCCAGTCGCCGCCGATGGGTGGCGCGCACAGCCCCGTCCCGATCAACTGCGGCGTCTACACCACGACGCTGGCCAATGAGAGTGCGGTCCACTCGCTCGAGCACGGGGCGGTCTGGCTGACCTACAAGCCCGGGGTCGACCCGGCGCCGTTGGCCGCGTTGACGTCGCTGAACCAGAGCTACACGCTGGTTTCGCCCTACCCGACCCAGGCCTCGCCCGTCGTGGCCACCGCCTGGGGGCTGCAGCTGGCGGTCGACTCGCCGACCGATCCGCGGCTGCGCGAGTTCGTCTCGACCTACGTCGCCAACGGGCTCGGTGGGGAAAAGGGTGCACGCTGCGCCGGCGCGACACCCGAGCAGGCCGCCGAGCTCGTGACCAACCCGCCGCAGCAGAACACCTCGACGCCGCCGAACCCGGCCGACCACTCCTGACCCGGGCCCACATGCCGAACCGCACCACCACAACAAATCAATAGGTGGGCGGGGGAGCGCCGATAGCATCGGGGGGTGACCCCAGCCGACCTCGCCGCCGCCGTCGTTGCGGCCGTTGCGGCCGCCGTCGAGGGCAGCGAACACGCCGTGGCCGTACCCGAGACGGTCACGGTCGAACGCCCTCGCAGCCGGGAGCACGGCGACTACGCCACCAACGTCGCGCTGAAGCTGGCCAAGCCTGCCCGCCGCCCCCCTCGGGACGTTGCCGAGATCCTGGCGGCGCACCTGCGGACCGCTGACGGCGTGGCAGCGGTCGAGGTCGCGGGGCCGGGCTTCCTCAACATCCGCCTCGACGCGGTCGGCCGGATCGCCGCCGCCGTCGTCGAGGCCGGCGAGACCTACGGCCGCAACAGCGAGGCGTCGGGCGAGACGATCGACCTCGAGTTCGTCAGCGCGAACCCGACCGGCCCGATCCACCTCGGTGGCACCCGGTGGGCTGCGGTGGGTGACGCGCTCGCCCGCGTGCTGCAGGCCAGCGGGGCCGAGGTGGCGCGCGAGTACTACTTCAACGACGCCGGCGTCCAGATCGACCGGTTCGCGGCGAGCCTCGACGCCGCCGCGCGGGGCGCCGAGGTGCCCGAGGACGGTTACGCGGGCGGCTACATCTCCGAGATCGCCCAGCAGGTCGTGGCCGGCCGGCCCGGCCTGCTCGAGGAGCCGGAGGAGAAGCGGCTCGACGCCTTCCGCCGTGACGGGGTCGAGTCGATGTTCGACTCCATCAAGGCCGACCTGCACGCCTTCGGCGTCGACTTCGACGTCTATTTCTCCGAGCGGACCCTGCACGAGTCCGGCCAGGTCGATGCGGCCGTCGCGCGCCTGCAGGAGCAGGGGCACACCTACTCCGCCGACGGCGCACTGTGGCTGCGCACGACCGACTTCGGCGACGTCAAGGACCGCGTCCTGGTCAAGTCCGACGGGACGACCACCTACTTCACCGCCGACGCGGCGTACTACCTCGACAAACGCTCCCGCGGGTTCGACCGCTGCGTCTACATGCTCGGCGCCGACCACCACGGGTACGTCGCCCGCCTCAAGGCGCTCGCGGCCTGCGCCGGCGACGACCCGCAGCGCAACATCGAGATCCTGATCGGTCAGCTGGTGAGCCTGGTGCGCGACGGCGAGCCGGTGCGCATGAGCAAGCGGGCCGGCACCGTCATCACGCTGAACGACCTCGTCGACGCGGTCGGCGTCGACGCGGCGCGGTACTCGCTGGTGCGCTCCTCGATCGACTCGACGCTCGAGCTCGACCTCGCCGTGCTGGCCAGGCAGACCAACGACAACCCGGTTTTCTACGTCCAGTACGCCCACGCCCGCATCGCGAGCCTGCTGCGCAACGCGGCCGAGTTCGGCGTCGTACTCGCCGCGCCGCACGACGTCGACGTCTCGTTGCTCACCCACGACCGGGAGAGCGACCTGCTGCGCTCACTCGGCGACTTCCCGCGGGTCGTCGCCTCCGCCGCCGAGCTGCGGGCGCCGCACCGGATCGCGCGCCACCTCGAGGAGCTCGCCGGCACCTACCACCGCTTCTACGACGCCTGCCGCGTCCTGCCGCCGGGGTTGAAGACCGGCGAGGAACCGGCCAACGAGCTCACCTACGCCCGCCTGCTGCTGGTCCAGGCCACCCAGGTCGTGCTGCGCAACGGCCTCGGGCTGCTCGGCGTCTCCGCCCCGGAGCGGATGTGAGCTGCATGGATGTGATCCGGCGATGACGACGCACACCGATCCTGGCCTCGACCCCGTCCTCTGGCCCCGGCACGCCGACGTCGCCGAGGACGGCATGCTCGTGGTCGCGGGCCGTCGCGTCGACGACCTCGTCGCCGAGTTCGGCAGCCCGCTGTTCGTGCTCGACGAGGACGACTTCCGCGCCCGTGCCCGTGAGTACCGCGACGCCTTCGGCGGGGCCGCCTCGGTCTACTACGCCGGCAAGGCCTTCCTGTGCACGGCCGTCGCCCGCTGGGTCGCCGAGGAGGGCCTGTCGCTCGACGTCTGCACCGGCGGTGAACTCGCCGTCGCCCGGGCGGCGGGGTTCCCGCCCGAACGGCTGCTGTTCCACGGCAACAACAAGTCCGTCGATGAGTTGCGCCGCGCCGTCGAGTACGGCGTCGGACGTATCGTCGTCGACTCCGAGCACGAGATCGAGCGCCTCGCCGCGATCTGCCGCGACGCCGGGGTGACCCAGCCGGTCTACATCCGTGTCACCCCCGG
>JAVEDQ010000491.1 GCA_030840885.1 Frankiaceae bacterium | reverse complement strand
CCCTGCGGGTCGTCGACGAACCGGCCCTGCACACCGTTCCAGGACTGCTCGTAGCGCTGCCGCGAGGCGGGCTCGAGCGGGCGGATCTGAAGCTGCGAGCGCTGCTGCTGCCGCTGTTCGAGGTCGCGCTCCGCGGCCCGTCGGCTGCCCGCCTGTTCGACGGCCCTGCCGTACTCGGGCCCGTATGCCTCCTGGAGCTCGCGGCGGCGCTTCGCACGCTGCTGCAGGAACAGGACCAGACCGATGAGAAGGAGAACGACGACGACACCGACGACGATCCCGATGGTTTTTGCCATGGATCGGACCTCCACTGCACTAGGGAACGGCTACTTACCCGTCACAGCTGCGGTTCAGCCGGAATGGCCAGGGAGCTGTCACCGTCCGGCTACACCGCGAGACGGCCAGCGATCACACGTCGATCCGCTCAGCAGGCAGATCGACCGCTCGTAGATGGACACTGGCCCAGGTTCGCCAGGGTCGCCACCGCTCCGCGAGTACGGCGAACTCGGCCTGAGACACCGGCTCGTCCCGGCCCAGCCGCGCGCCGAGCACGGCCAGCAGCTTGGCCTCGCCGCTCGGCAGCAGGTCGGTGTGGCCCAGGGTCCGCACCGTGAGCAGCTGCGCGTAGAACGGGCCGATCCCGTCGAGCTGCAGCGCCGACGCCTCGGCCTGCCCCACCGGCATCCCGCGCAGCGCGGCGGTGTCGAGCCCGCCCGCCGCAGCCGCCGCGGCCACCCCGTGCAGCCGCTCGAGCTTCTGGCCGTTCAGCCCCGGGAACTCCGACACGGTCAGCATCGCCTCGGGCAGCGGAAACGCCCACAACTGCTCGCCGGCAACCGTGAGCCCTACTCCAGCGGCCCGGGCGAGCTCGTCGCGGACCTTCGTCATCTGCGCGCGCGGGCGACGGGCGGACAGGACCGACCAGGCCAGAGCCTCGTACGCGCTCGAGAACAGCGGTGGTCGCAGCCCGGGGGCTGCCGCGACGAGCGGCGCCAGCACCTCGTCCTGCTCGGCAAGGGTGACCCACCCCCTGCTGTCGACGTCCACCGAAAGGATGCGCGCGACCTGCCGGACGACGACGTCGGGGTCGACCGCATCCCCGGCGATCTCGACCGACAACTGCTCGGGTGAAGGCTGGGTGATCGCGACTGCTGCCGAAGTCTGGTAGCCGTCGACGCAGAAGGCCATCCGGTAGGTGCCGTCGAACGCCTCCCGGGCCTTCGGACCGAAGCTGAAGGCTGCCGTGCGGGCCAGGTCGAACGGACCCTCCAGCGACAGCCGGCGGATGATCGGCGACGAGGAACTCATGGCTCTCCTCCGGGTGACGAGCGAGACCGGCAGCATCTCCCGGACCTACGACAGTTTTCGGAGCGGACCGCGACCTCCCCCGCCGTGCAGCAGAATGCGCCCATGACCGAGACGCACACCGTGACCAACCAGGCGCCGCCGTTGCAGGGCTACGACGTCTTCTCCAGCGACGTGGTGCTGGTGGACGCGGTGGAGCGCTTCGGCGCGGCCGACGCCGTCGGCGACCTCTCGCGGCTCGGTGTGCTCGCCGGCAGCGAGGAGGCACAGCGCTGGGGCGAGGAGGCCAACCGCCACTCCCCCGTGCTGCGGACCCACGACCGCTACGGCCATCGGATCGATGAGGTCGAGTACCACCCGTCCTACCACCGGCTGATGGAGACCTCGGTGGGCGCGGGCCTGCACGGCGCCGCCTGGATCGAGGGACGCCCCGGCGTCCACGTCGCCCGTGCAGCCGGGTTCATGGTGTGGAACGTCGACGCCGGTCACGGCTGCCCCATCTCGATGACCTACGCCGCGGTGCCGGCGCTGCGGGCCGACCAGCAGATCGCCGACGAGTGGATCCCGAAGCTCTCGACGCGCTCCTACGAGCCGCGGCCGCTGGCGGACAAGGTGAGCGGGCTCGCCGGGATGGCGATGACCGAAAAGCAGGGCGGTTCCGACGTCCGCGCCAACACCACGCACGCCGAGCCGACCCAGGATGACGGCTGGTACCGGCTCACCGGCCACAAGTGGTTCTGCTCCGCGCCGATGGGTGACCTGTTCCTCGTGCTGGGCAAGACCCCGGCCGGCGTCACCTGCTTCGCCGTGCCGCGGACCCTTCCCGACGGCACGCGCAACGTCTTCCGGCTGCAGCGGCTGAAGGACAAGCTCGGCAACCGGTCCAATGCCTCCAGCGAGGTGGAGTTCGAGGGCACGCTCGGCCGGCGGCTCGGCGACGAGGGCCGTGGCGTGCCGACCATCGTGGAGATGGTGAACGCGACCCGCCTGGACTGCGTGCTCGGTTCGGCCGCCGGGATGCGGGCCGGCGTCGCGCAAGCCACCCACCACGCCGCTCACCGATCCGCCTTCGGCCGTGAGCTGATCGACCAACCGACCATGACGGCCGTGCTCGCCGACCTCGCCATCGAATCGGAGGCAGCGACGCTGCTGGCCCTACGCCTCGCCCACGCCGTCGACGCCGGCGACGTCGCCTTCCGGCGCCTCGCGACGGCGGTCGCGAAGTACTTCGTCTGCAAGCGGGCGCCGGGGCACGCGGCGGAGTCGCTCGAGTGTCTGGGCGGCAACGGCTACGTCGAGGACTCCGGGCTCCCCCGCCTCTACCGCGAGGCGCCGCTGAACGGGCTGTGGGAGGGCAGCGGCAACGTCAACGCCCTCGACGTGCTGCGGGCGATGGCCCGGACCCCGCAGTCGGTGGAGGCGTTCTTCGGCGAGGTGGGGCTGGCCGCCGGTGCCGATGCCCGGCTAGACCGCGCGAACGCCGACCTACTGGCGGCTCTGCCATCGGCGTCCGAGGCCAACGCCCGCCGACTCGTCGAGAAGATGTGCCTGGTGCTGCAGGGCTCGCTGCTGGTGCGCTACGGCCATCCCGTGGTCGCCGACGCGTTCTGCGCGACGCGGCTCGCCCGTGACTGGGGCATGTCCTACGGCACCCTGCCGACCGGCGTCGACACCCGGACGATCGTCGAGCGGGCACGCCCGAAACTCGGCTGAGCGCGACAGGCACCTGCCCGTGCGCATCGAGTGGGACTCGC
>JAVEDQ010000477.1 GCA_030840885.1 Frankiaceae bacterium | reverse complement strand
CAGCACCGACACAAGAGTGCAAACCGGTCAGGCCAGCCACGTGAAGCGGACGACGAGGCTCGTCTGCGTCCACCAGCGCCTTACCGCGGCGGGTCCGCGGCCGAAGGCTCTTGTGCTCCGGCCTCCTGGTTGGTTCGGCCTTGAGCGCGCGCCATACCGCGCTGCACCGCGTCCACCAAGTACGGCCGGAGCCGGGGAGCCGGGACAATGACGTCCACCGATCCCAGGCTTCGAGCCCGCTCGATGCTGTGCTTGGTGTCGAACTCGTCGGCGACTTCACTCAGCTTCTCGGACCGCACCCCTGGCCACAGTGCCGCGAGTTCCGCGCGCAGCCGTGCGACGTCTGCAGCCCCGTCGAGTTCCACTGCCTTGGCGATCTCGGCCTCGAGGTCGGTTATGCGCGGGTCGGCCGAGGCGCGCTTGTTGACCTCACCGGCGAACACCACGGCCGCGGCAGGCGCTCCGCCGATCACGGAGGCGTAAGAGCCCTCGACGGCGGCGACCTCCATCGTGTCGTTGAGCGTCCCGGAGAACACGACGAAGGCACCACCGTGGTAGCGGGAAACCACGCAGAACACGATCGGCCCATCGAAGTTGACGACCGCGCGGCCGATCTCCGCGCCGTACTCCAGCTGCAGCCCCCGCAGGGATTCGGGCGAGCCGTCGAAGCCCGACAGGTTCGCCAGCACGACGAGCGGGCGGTTCCCGCTGGCGGCGTTGATGGCCCGCGCGGCCTTCTTCGAGGAGCGTGGGAACAGCGTCCCGGCCGTCCACATGGACGGCCCGTCGACGGGTGGAAAGCCGTGCCGCGGCAAGGGCCGCGACTCGATACCGAGCATTGCCACCGCTTGGCCCCCGAGGTGCGCGTCCCAGACGATGACGGACTCGGCGTCGTGCATGTCGCCCCACCGTTCCAGCGGCGCGTGATCGGCGTCGGCGACCCCGCGGAGGAGCGAGCGCATGTCGAAGGGGCGCTTGCGCTCGCGGTTGGTGGCGGGGTCGAAGATCTCGCCGAGCGTGCGAAAGTCGCACCCGGGCCCCGCATGCGGCGAGTCGGAGATGTCTCGCTCGATCGGATCGGAGCTGGGGGCGATGCGGGGGAACCGCTCGCCCGGCGCCACGTACGTGTGCGCGTAGTGCGCGAGCAGCACGTCGACGGCATGTGACAGGTCGGCGGCCCAGTACTGGGCCTGCCCGTTGGGGCCCATGATCCGGTCGTAGCCCCCGATGCCGAAGTTGTCCTCGGCCGACACCCCGCCGGAGTAGTCGAGGGACTGCTTGCCGGTGAGCACCATCGTGGAGTCCGGCGTCATGACGAGGATGCCCTTGGTGTGCATGAGCATCGTGGCCTCGGCGTTCCAGTACGGCTGGGCACCGACGTTGATGCCGGTGACCACGACATTGATCTCGCCGCCGGCCTCGGTGAACTCGATGATTGCCCGCAGCACGCGGGAGATCCAGTCCATGGTTTCGGTGCCCGAGTCCATCGCGATCTTTGCGCCCGCCGACACGGCGAACCACTCGATCGGAACGTCGAGCTGTTTCGCCAGGTCGATCGCCGCCAGCACGCGGCGACACTCCGGCTCGGCAATTGCCCCGAGCGCCTTGGTGGGGTCTCCCAGCAGAACCACCCGGGTCAACCCCTCGGGGTAACGCGCCGTCGGCGTGCTGACCACACCGAGGACGACGTTCGCGGTGTTCGAACCCGGGACCCTGTCCACCGATTGCGGCTTGCCGGCGTCGTCGAGGTCGTACTCGGTGAAGGTGCCCGGGGCGCCGTGGCGATCCGGGGAACGCGTGAGCAGCGGGAGAAGCTCGTAGGGATAGACCGCGCCGCGTCGGCGGGCCCGGATCACCTTCTGGCTGTAGGAGTCCAGCGGTCGCAGCGGATCCGGTGGCGGGGGCGTGATCCGGACCGACAGCCCCGCGCCGGGTGGCCGGGACATCCGGAGCATCAGCTCACGGGTCTCGGCGTCGGGGTCAGGACCGGCGGCGGTACGGAACTGCACGAGTACCTGCTCCAGTCCCAACGCCTCGGTGCGCGGTGCCAAGGACCGGATGACCTCGTCAAGCTCCTCAGGAGACCCCTCCACGGTCGGCCACACGTAGAGCTGAACTCGGTTCCAGGCCAATTTCGCGGCGTCCCGATCCGCCGAGCGGGCGGCGCGCAGGCTGTCCAGGCAGGCGTCGAGAACGTGTTCCAACTGCGGCAACGCGCGTATGCGGCCCGCGTCGTCGCGCACCGCGGTCAGGTCGCGTACGTCGGCGAGAGCGAGAAGCCGCTGGTCGTCCGGGACCTCGCGGGCCTGGATCCGGAAAAGATGGACGTCGGTCGGCGAAGGCAGCCGGTCGAGTTCGAACTCCGACAGCCGCCAGAGCCCCAACCGCTCAGCAACCATGGGGTGTAGTCCGCGCATCGTCCGGTCTTCGGCCGGTGCCCCTGACCCCTCGCCGCTCTCGCTGGACTCGTTCGCCGGGCCGCGGCGGAAGGTGAACCAGGTGGATTCGCCGCTCGAGTCGCCGTCGGCGCCGCGTACCGCCACGGTGATCCGGTCGACAGCAGCTGGGATGTCGCCGAGCCGGGTCCGGATTCGGTCGGCGCGAGCGTCTGCATCCGTGTCCCGGCCGCTCTCGGAGGTGACGTAGAGGTCGATCAGAACTTTCCGGTCGCCCGGCAGCTGGTCGCGTAGCTGGTCAAGAACCGACGCGACGTCCGACGCGCGGTCGTCCTCACCTCGGGCCACGGTGGCCACCACCAGGTAGTCACAGCCCGCGTGCGTGTACTCCGCCGACAGCACCGGGCGTCCCCCGTGCTCCGACATCCGGACGCGCGTGAGCGGTCGGATCCGGTAGTACCGCCGGGTCATCACTTCCAGCAGTTCGGCCTGGTGTCGCTCGTCGAACACGCTCAGAATCGGCTCCGCGGTGGCGACCATGCCGTCGATCTGGGCGGAACGCACGGCAGGATCCGTGGACAGCCGGTCGAGTTCGGTGCGTACCTGCTCCTGGACGCGCGCCCGCTCGCCGGCGATGAGCAACGCGTCGAAGCAGCGGTACCGCACCTGCCGGGCGAGGTCACCGACAGCCGGATGGCGAAGCTGAGTGGCCGTCACCAGCTGGTCGAGTACATCGCGGTAGTCGCGGGAGCCCTCCGACAGGGCATCCGGGTGACGCAACCACCAGTCCAGCAGCTGGGACACGACCGGCACGTGCGCACCGGCTCGGCGGTGCGCCAGGAACATCCGGTAGAGGGCCCGGTCCAGGTCGGGCGAAGGATTCAGATCATGGACCCCGTAGTGACCGAGGGCGCGGCGCAGCTTGAGCCGGAACGACTCCGGCAGGCCCTCCGCGTCGGCGTCTCGGGACCGCAGATAGGCATAGAGGTACTCCTGCGGGTTGCGCGCCGCCTCGGCTTCCTCGCCGGTCTCGTTGTCGATCTCCGTGCCGTCCGGCACGCGCCGGTTCCGGGACAGTGCGGACAGGTCCGCGAAGATGCGCAGCACCTCGATCTCGTCCGCGAGCACGGCTGGGTCATCGTCGGGTAGATCAGCCCGTGCGGCGGCCAGCTGTTGCAGCAGCGTGCTCACCTGCTCGTCATCCAGGTGATAGCCGAGCAGGAATGAGCGAAGCGCTGCCAGCGCGTCGGCAGCCTTCCTTGACGGGGATGGTGGACTCGCGGACGCCCACGTCAAGGCACCGAGGTCGGCCCGTGGTTCCGCGGAAGGAGCTCCGCCGCCCTCCTGCTGCTCCGGGTCCGGTTCCAACCGGATCAGCTTCGTGCCGCTCTCGACCTGGGTACCGGCATCTGCCAGTACTTCGGCGACCCGGCCCGCGAGCGGCGCTCGCAGCGCCGTCTCCAGCTTCATGCTTTCGAGGACCGCGACAACGTCCCCCTCGGCCACCACCTCGCCGGCCTGCACCGGGACCGACACCACCATTGCCGGCGCCGGCGCGCGGACCAGGCCGGCCTCCCCACCGGAGATCCGGTGCACCGCACCGTCGACCTCCACGAGGTAGTCCGGCCCCTGCGCGACGGAGAGCACGCCGAAAGTCGCGTCGCCGATG
>JAVEDQ010000476.1 GCA_030840885.1 Frankiaceae bacterium | reverse complement strand
TGGCCGCGTCCGTGCCGCTGAAGAAGGCGTTGCCGGTGCTGCCGTCGAGGCCGGTGCCGACTGAGTGCTGCGCGTTGACGGCGGTGGCGAGGCCTCTCGCCACGGCGTCGAGCGACGCGCGCACTGCAGGCAGATCGATCGTGGTCACGGCGATGTAGCCACCGATCTCGCCGCCGATCGATGCGCTGCTGCCGTCGGCGAAGGCCACGGTCGGCACGCCCGTCCCGGGAGTCTGCCCGGCTTGCAGCGCGAAGGACTCGTTGTCGCGGACCAACGACTTGGTCCCCGCGTACACATCGATGACGCCGAGGGCGTTCTCGTGGATGGTCACACCGGCGAGCTTGTGCAGCTCGTCGATCGCCCGGTCACGGCTGTCGAGCAGGTCGTTGGGGGCCTGGCCGGATGCCCGGGCGTCGATGACGCCCTGGTTGAGCTTCGCGACCTGCGCGGTCAGTTGGTTGAGGCGGTCGACGTCGCCGCTGACCTTCGAGGCCGACGCGGAGGTGAGGTCGGAGAGCTGCTGGGATGCGTCGTTCAGCGACCGCGACACCTCCTGGCCGGCGCTGAGGACCGCGTCGCGGGCCGCCGGGTCGGTGGGGTTGTTCGCGAGGTTGTTGAAGGAGGCGAACAGGGCGTCGAGCTTGGCGGGCGCGCCGTCCCAGACCGGGCCGAGGACACTCTGCGCCCGGTCCAGCGTGGTCGAGCGGGCTTCTGCGTAGCCGTCGGCGGTGAGCTCGCTGCGCACCGCGACGTCGGCGAGCTGGTCGTGCAGCCGGGTGACGTCGGTGACGACGACACCGTTGCCGCGCATGCCGTCACTGCGGGCGCCGAGGGTGCCCGGCGACGGGGTGGCCGAGGTCATCTCGACGCGCTGCCGCGAGTAGCCGTCGACGGTGGCGTTGGCGATGTTGTGCGACGCGGTCTCGACGGCTCGCTGCGTCGCGAACAGCGCGGATGCGCCGATGTTCAGGGTGGAGAACATGGGCTCAGAGGGTCCGGGTGAATCGTGCGCCGTTGCCGGCCGCAGCCCAGGCGGCGCGTGGGTCGTCGGCGGCCCAGGGTGCGCCCGCCTGCCGCGGGGCAGCGGCGCCGTAGCGCGCGGCGGGATCGGTCGCGGTGTCGCTCGCCGTCTGCGCGACGTGCCCGTTCGAGGGGGCGCTGCCGGTCAGTCGGTCGAGGGTCGAGGTGACCGCGGCCCCGCCGACGCTGGCGAGGCGCTTGGCCGCGGCCAGGGCCTCCTCGATGTCGCGGGCCAGCTCGAGGAAGGCACGGCGGTGCTCGGCGAAGATGGTGCGCCACGGCTCGGGGGAGGCGTCGGCGAGGGAGCGCAGGGTGACCGCGGTCGTCGGGTCGAGAGCGCGCTGCTGGGCGGCGAGCACGTCGACGGCGACGCTGCGGCTCAGCTCGGCCTCGCGGACCTTGGCCGTCGCGCGGTCGACCTCTTCCGAGGCCCACGGCAGGAAGCGCACCTCACCGGCGGTCAGCAGCTGCCGCAGCGTGACGAGCTTGAACAGCAGCAGCTCGAGCAACAGCCGTTCACGGCTGAGCAGGCCGGCCAGGTCCTCCATGGAGCCTCTTTCGGCACGTTCAGGGCCGACATGTAGCGCCGTCACCCGAGTGCGTCGAGTGCGCCGATTCAGGCAAGGGTGAAGCTGAGCAGGCCTGCCCCGTAGTCCTCGACCTCGACGGTGAAGAAGCCGCCGGCGCGCGGGTCGGCGAGCAGCCCGAGGGTGTCGTCGGCGAGCCCGGTCTCGAGCAGTTCCAGGGAGCGGAGCCGGACAGGATTGCTCTCGTCCCCGTCGAGCAAGGAGCTCGCGATCCGCAGGACCTCCTGCAGATTGTCCTGGTACTCCGCGGGCAGCACGCCGGTGGTCAGGCACTGTTCTGCAGCGCTGCCCGGTGCCATCGACATCGCCGCACCCATCGCGGCCCCGAGCGGGAGGTCGACCCAGCAGCAGCCGATCAGCGTGTCGGTGCCATCGACGTAGGGACCCAACGCCACCGGTACCGCGCCTGCGGGCGGGACCGGTCCGGCGTCGTCGACGCGGACCTCGCGGCCGAGCATCATCATCAGCGACTCACGCACAGCGGCCGGCATCGGAACGGTCACGTGCGGCCTCCGCAGACTCGAGCCCCTTCAACGGGAGCCTCGCGTCCGCCATCGGCAGCAGCGGCTTCCGGTGAAGGGGCGCAGCATCCCCGACGGTCAGGAGCTGGGGGACTCCGCGGCGTTCTGCATCGCGTAGGCCGCACCTGAGAGGTAGTCCCAGAGCGGCTGCTCGAACTCGGCCGGCAGGTTCAGGGACAGGACGGCGTCGGCCATGTGCCGCAACCACGCGTCCCGCTCGGCCGGTCCGATGACGAACGGGGCGTGGCGCATCCGCAGTCGTGGGTGGCCGCGCTGCTCGCCGTAGGTACTCGGCCCGCCCCAGTACTGGATGAGGAACAGCCGGAGACGTTCCTCGGCGTCGGTGAGGTCTTCCTCCGGGTACAGCCGACGCAGCTCCGGGTCGCCTGCGACGCCTTCGTAGAACCGGGCGACGAGCGCGTGGAAGGTCGGCTCACCGCCTACGGCGTCGAAGAACGTCGTCCGCGGGCGGGCAGGTTCGGGTTGCTGGGAGGACATCGGTTCCATTGTGCCCAGCGGTAGCCGCCTGCTGCTCAGAAGGTTTTCTTCACGAACTTCGGAGGTGACGTGCGGCGGTGGCGAGCATGCCGTCGAGCAGGGACGGCTGGTCGGCGTCCGGTTCGGTGCAGTTGATCTCGTAGAGGGGTTCGCCGGGGAGCCGTCTTCGGAAGGTGATCTTTCCGGGGGTGTGGAGGACGACGGTCCAGCGGCCGCTGTGCGCCTCGCGGTGGTGCTTGTCGCAGAGCAGGATCAGGTTCGCTCGCGTGGTCTGGCCGCCGTCGCGCCAGTGGTGGATGTGGTGGG
>JAVEDQ010000447.1 GCA_030840885.1 Frankiaceae bacterium | reverse complement strand
GTCGGCATGTGCCACCGCAACCGGGCGAAGGCCGCCGCCCTCGGCGACGTGCACCACACACCATTCAGCCAGCCGCGGCACCACCAGCCGCGCGAGGTTGTTCAGCGTGCGGTCGAGGTCGCGGCTGCTGGCCAGCTCGATTGACGCCTCGGCGAGGAATGCGAGTTTGGCTGCGGCGTCCCGGGCGTCATCGAGGGCGGCGAGCCGGTCCAGCGCCGCTGCGCTGGCGTCGGCGAGAGCGTGCAGAAACGCCAGCTCTGACTCGTCGGGTACCCGCGGCCCGGGAAACGACAGCGAGATGACACCGAGCCGACGGCCGGCGACGGTGAGAGGTAGGCAGACGATCGCCCGCTCGTGGCTCACCTGACTCACCAGGTCCGGGTACCGGCGCTCCAGATCGCCCCGGTCCTCGACGATGACCGGACGCCCGGATCTGACGGCTTCGCTCGCCGGCACTGCATCCGCCACCCCGTACGACGCCCACCGCCGACCGGCCTCGGGCGTCGCCCCCTCGATCCGGACCAACCGCAGCGTCTGGTCGTCGTCGAGCAGCGACAGCGACGACACCGTGGCGCCTACGGCGGCGGCGGCGTGCTCAACGACGGTCCTTGCGATCGTGTCGACGTCGGCAGCGGCTGCCAGCGCGGCGATCACCGTAGTCAGCTGGTTCAGGCGGGAACCGATGCGATCGGCATCGCGGCGGCTCGCGACCGCATCGCTGACGTCCTCCGCAACTCCCACTACGGCGATCACCACGCCGTCTCGATAGACCGGAGAGTCCATGATCCGCACGGTGCGGGTGCCACCGTCAGCGTGGGCAACGCTGAACTCCCCGGACCACGAGGCGCCGCCGAGGATCTGCCGCATGATGTCGTCCGCCAGTTCCCGATCGGCGTCGGCGACGAGCAGCTGGCGAAGCTCCGACCCCAGCAGCGCGGAACGTGGATGCCCATACATCCGCTCAGCGGCAGGGTTCGCGTAGAGCACGACGCCAGCCGGGTCACTCACGATCACGGCCGCCGGCACCGCGTCAAGGACCAAGGCCTCGTCTGGCCAGGCCAGCGTCGACTCACCGCCTACCTGGCCATCCGCGAATGCCCGCAGCTGCCACCCGCTCTCGGGTACACCGTCCGCACCCTGCTCCGCCCTCACCGCCGCCTCCTCAGCCGCGACCGGTTGCATCTGAGCCGTCGCAGAGATCACTCAGACACTGGGGGCTCAGCGAGGACAGAGTAGACCCGCAGCGATGACGAGCGCCGACTCCTTCCAGAAGCGCCGTGCAGGACGTCGACTCGGCAGTGTTGCGCGCGAACAAGCGTCAGCGACGGCGCAGCGCGCCAGGCGCTCCCAGGACGGCGGCCAGGTTCAGCGCGGATCGCGGCTCGTACGCCTCGCGCCACAAGCCACCGTGCACCGCACCGCGAGCCTCGTCCTCCCATGACACCGGGGCGGTATCCGACTCGACGGAGAGGTCGTGCACGAGCAGGGCAGCCATCAGCGCGTTGGCGGTCTCCGGCGCGAAGATCTCCACATCGAAGTGGTGGGCACCGGCGTAAGCGGCCGCCAGTGCCCGGTTCTTCAGAACCGATCGGGTGCGGGTCGCTGGGGCGACGTGCAGCGAGACCCGTGCCCCGTCGGCACGGGCGGCGGTCGCCGCCCACCGCTGCAGCCGCTTCGCGAAGGCGTAGTTCGGGCCCTGGACCGGCACGAGGGCGTCGTGGACGGCCACTTCGTCGTCGACCGAGTACTGCGGGGCGAGCAGGCGCCCGCCGGACGCCATGCGTAGCACTTGGCCCGTCGCTCGGCTCGCCGCACCTCGCTGGGTGTAGCGGGCGCGTGCCATCGCCGCGGCCTCGGTAGGAACCGCGAAGGTGTCGGTCGGCGTCGCCAGGTAGGCCAACGCGGTCTCGGGACGTCGGCGCCGCAGCCGCTGGGCCAGCAGGTCAGCCGCGACCGAGAGCCGCACGTGGGCTCCGCCGTCGGCGTAGACGTAGGTGCCGAGCACGGGCGTCCCGGGGAGATCCGACAGCCACTCGGCCAGCTCGGGGACGTCGGTCAGCAGGTTGCCGCCGGCCACCTCGGCCAGTGCGTCGAGGTCATCGGGGCGGACGGCGTCGTGGTCGTCGACCGGGACGAGCAGGGTGCCGGCGGACTGCCGCGCGTGGGTCAGCAGCCGCTTCCACATCGCGGCACCAGGCAGATCGACGGCTGCCACGGTCGCACCCCAGGACAGGAGCGTCCGTGCCGGACCCATCTCCGAGCCCGCACCCAACGCGGCGACGACCTGTCCCGACAGTGCGAGCCACTCCGGATGCCGGGCGACCGCCTGGACGGCCTCGACGGCGGACGGCTCGAGGACGCCGGCATCGGCCCACCGGGACAGCTGGGTCGTCAGTGTGCTGCCGCTGAGCTGCTCGCCCCGATACGGGATGGCGAGAGGCTTTGGCCCGCCGGTGCCGGTGACGGTGACCGACCGCAGCTTGCGCGTGGCCGCGACCTCCAGCAGATCCGTCGCCGGACTGCTGACGCCGTCCGCGTCGACGGTCACCATGCGTCGGTGGGCGGAGGCGAGCCCGTCAGCGGCGACCGTGCGCCACGCGTCGGAGGACGGGAGGCCCGCTGCGAGCAGGTGCCGGAAGTGCGTCAGGTACCCGGTCCGCCAGGAGCGGTCGTCCAGCGCCCGCTGCGCCCAGCCCGGGTGCTGGCGACGAAGGGCGTCGCTGACGACCTGCTGGGCGAGGGCCGTGGTGCTGCGCGTGCCGCTCGCGTCGGTCGGGAAATGCACGCCGTGCGAAGTCATGGCCCAACTGTCCGGGTCCGACCCCCGTAAGACTGGCTCGCGCGGTGACAGTCGGCGGCGCACTTGTTTGTCGGGTTCTGCCAAGCCGGCCAGGGCTGGTCAGGTCAGCCGGGTCTCCCCCGCCGGCGACGGCAGCAGGGCGCGGATGCGGTTGACAGCGTCGCGCATCTCCCGGTCGCTGCCGCCCTTGGCGCCGGCGGCCAGCCCGGCGAGGTACGCGGTCAAGGGTGCCGCCGGCCGCGCAACCCCGTGGGCGACGTCGCGGGTGAGGTCCAGCAGCAGGTCGCGGTCGAAGCCGTGCGGGTCGAGGTGCAGCGCCTCGATCACGTCGGCGAGCCACTGGTCGAGAACGCTCACGGTGGGGCCTCCCTTCGGGCGAGCCGTCGGGCCGCCTGGATGTCGTCGTCGGTGTCGCAGTCCTGCAGATCCTCAGACCCGGTGAGACGTCCGATGCTCAACGGTGCCAGCGTGCGCCGCAGCGCGGCTCCGGACGGGTCGGCCGGCAGCACCTGCCGCAGCGCCGAGGTGCGCCAGGCCGACACCAGTGGCTGATCCCGCCCCTCGGCATCGACGAACTGCACCCCGTCGACGGCGTCATCGCTCTCGAGCTGGTCGAGCAGCCGGCGCAGGTGCTCCGCGCGGACGAAGGGCAGGTCGGCAGCCAGCAGCACGACGACCGGTGCCTCCACGAGGGCGAGACCGGCGGTTAGTGCCGCGACCGGTCCGCCGCCCGGCGGGTCCTCGCGAGCCCACGTCACGCCTTCGACGCCTTCGCGAGGCGCGCCGACGACAACGGTGCGGGTAGCCCCGCGTACCGCGGTCACAGCTCGGTCGATGAGCCGCACTCCCCCGACCTCGACGAGCACCTTGTCGATGCCTCCGAGGCGCGTCGCCGAACCACCGGCGAGGACGACCGCGTCGTGAGCGATCAGCGTGCGCCCGTCACCGGTACTGCGCGGCGAGGCCGAGGACCTCGCGGACGTACCAGTCGGCGTGGTTGTAACTGAAGATCGCCTCGTAGAGCGTGTCCGGGTTGCCGCCGCCGGCGGCGCACAGGTAGCGGGCCGCGCTGTAGACCGCGTCGACCTGGTCGAGGATGTTGGCCTGGCCGTCCCCGTTACCGTCGACGCCGTAGATGGCCCAGGTGGACGGGATGAACTGCATCGGGCCCATGGCGCCGGCGCTGGAGACGGCGGTGTTCTGGCCGTGGTTGGTCTCGACCTGGCCGATACCGGCGAGCACGCCCCACGGCAGCCCCGGGCAGGTGGTTGCGGCCTGCTGGTAGAGGCTGCGGAGGTCGGTCGGTGCGTTGCTGCGTGCGCCGCCGCCGGTGTCGAAGGTGGTCGGCACGGTGAACTGGGGCCGCAGCATCTTGACGGCGACCTCGCCCTTCACGATGCCGCCGATGTCGCGCTTCAGCGTCGCCTCGGTGCCGCCGGGCGAGCTCACCAGCAGCGTCGCCCCGCTGAGCTTGGCCTCGGTCGCGCGCTTTACGTCGACGACGAGGTCGACACCCGGCAGCGAGAACTCTGCCAGGGCGCCCAATCGGACCGGCGTCGCCCCGAGCGGAAGCGGCTGGCCGAGCGGGAGCTTCTTCGCCTTGTCCAACGCGTAGGAGGCCACCGCCTCATCACGGGCGACGGACTGCCAGAGCCCGTCGGAGGCGGCGGTCGGCTGCGGTGTGTAGGCCCGGAAGGTGGAGGGGTCGACGCCCAGGACGTTGACCTGCCGACCGCCATAGGTGGTCGTACCGCTTGCCACCGGGACGACGCCCTGGACGCCCTTGACCTTGGTCAACGCCCCCAGCTGAGCCGGGGAAAGGCGGGCCGGCAGCCGCACCAGCGCGTCGGGAAGGAACACCCGCTTGAGCGGCGCGACCGGCGGGGCCGAGGCGGTGACCGGCGCCGGGCCGGCGACCTGCACCGCCGCGCCGCCAGGCCCCTGCTGCAGCGCGGTGACCGCGTTCTGCTGGCCGGGAGCGGCGGTCAACGTGGCCGACGTGTCGTGCGACTTCGTGTAGGCGACGCTCGCCCCTACCGAGAAGATCGCCAACGCCAGCAGCGCCAACAACGCGGGGGCTGCCTTGCGCAGGGCGATGCGGGGGGGCGGAGGCGGCGGTGGGGCCGGGCGACGTCGCGGTCGTGATCCGGGTGGCCGCCCCCCGCCGGCCGGGCGGCCGCCCGATCCGGGTGCAGCAGCGCGGCGCGCGGGGGCGCCGTCGGGACGGGGGCGTGGCCGGGCGGCACCACCTGACGGGGCGTCAGCGACGCCCTCCGTCCTGGTGTCGGCGCGGCCCCGGGCATGCGGAGGACGCGTCTGACCGGACCGACTGGGACTCACACGCACCACAACGAGGCCTGTTACCCGTTGGGAACGGGAGTCATGTGTGCTGGCACGGGGCAACGCGACTGCACGGGCGCCGCGGGCGACGCATATCGGGAGGAAATGGCATGGCAGCTGGCCAGAACATCGTGTTCGGGCTCGACATCGGCGGCAGTGGCGTGAAGGGCGCGCCGGTCGACGTGTCGTCCGGAATGCTCGCCGGCGACCGCTTCCGCGTCCCGACCCCGCAGCCCGCCACACCGGCCGCCGTCGCCGGGGTGGTCGCCGAGGTGACCGCCCACTTCGATTGGTCCGGCCCGGTGGGCGCGACCTTCCCCGCAGTGGTGAAGCAGGGCACGGCGCTGACGGCCGCCAACGTGGACGGCAGCTGGATCGGCACCGACATCAACGCCGTCCTCGGTGAGACCACCGGCTGCAGGGTCACCGCCGTCAACGACGCCGACGCGGCCGGGATCGCCGAGATGGCCTTCGGCGCCGGCCGTGACCGCTCGGGGGTCGTGGTGATGACGACCCTGGGCACCGGCATCGGCACCGCGGTGTTCCTCGACGGGCGGCTGCTGCCGAACACCGAGCTCGGCCACCTCGAGATCGACGGCTACGACGGGGAGACGCGGGCGTCGGACTCGGCGCGGGAGCGCGAGGGCTTGTCCTGGGACGACTGGGCGGAGCGGCTCACGCGCTACCTGCGCCACCTCGAGGACCTGCTCTGGCCCGACCTGATCATCCTGGGTGGCGGGGTGAGCAAGAAGGCGAACAAGTATTTGTCGTCGTTGCGGGTGCGTACCGAGGTCGTCCCGGCCACACTGTTGAACAACGCAGGCATCGTCGGCGCGGCCCTGGCGGCGGTCACCGACCCCGTCGCACAAGGTTTCGCAGGTTCACAGCGGCTCGGGAGTTCGCAGGGGTGAGGTCCTGTCCGGGTCGGCGTGTCGGCTCGACCCGCCGAGAACTTCGCGGCTCGCCGACGACGTGGACGACGAGCCTCCGGCGCACCCACTAGGTTGAACGCAGGCTGGACGACGACGACGATCGACGCTGGTGACGGATGACGACATCGAGGGAGGCACCGGTGCGAGAGCTGCGGGCCCTGGGACTGACCGACGACGGCAAGAGCCTCGTCCTCGTCGACCTGTCCCGCGGGGCTGAGGGGGAACGCTTCCGGGTGTCCGCCGACGAACGACTGCGAGCCGCTCTGCGCAGCGGCGCGCCGCGCGCCGTCGCGGCTCAGGCCGAGACGCGGGTCGAGAGCGCTCTGAGCCCGCGTGAGATCCAGGCCCGGCTCCGTGCGGGTGCCAGTGCCGACGAGGTGGCGAAGGCCGCCGGCATCCCTGTCGGCCGCATCCAGCGCTACGAGGCGCCGATTCTGGCCGAACGGGACCGTGTCGTCTCCGAGGCCCGACGCGCGAGCGCCCCCGGTCCGCACCGCAACACCCCGGGTCGCCCCCTGGGCACGCTGGTCGACAACCGGCTCGTCGAGGAGGAGGCCGACCCGGAGTCGGTCGAGTGGGACGCCAGGCGGCGCCCCGACGGCACCTGGCTCGTCACCCTCGCCATGCACGCGGGCTCCTCGGTGCGCGCCACCTGGAGCTGGGATCCGCAGGCACGTCGCGTGCGGGCCATCGACGCCGGAGCCACGGCG
>JAVEDQ010000446.1 GCA_030840885.1 Frankiaceae bacterium | reverse complement strand
ACTCCGAGATCGATGACGAGCGCGACCAGCCCGGCCAGCGCAGCCGTGGTCAGCGCGGTGACCGTCGAGAGGTCCTGCACGGTGGCCCCGAAGCGGGCGCCGACGACGACGGCGACGAGGAGCGAGCCGCCGCGGATCACAAGCCCCGGCCCGGGCACGAGGCGGGCGCCCACGAGCGCAACGGCGGTCGCGACGAGCGCGGTCAGCGCGATCTCGCGCCCCGATGCGAACTGCCGCAGCGGAAGGATCAGTGCGGCGGAGGCGACGAGAACGACTCCCGACAACGCGGCGGCGATACCTGCGGTGACCTCGCGGCGCCCGCGCCGCAGCAGCTGCGAGCCGATCGCCGCGAGGAAGGCGAGGCCGATGACGCCGGCGACGGAGCCCGCGTCCGCCCGTTCGGTGCGCAGCAGCAGCGAATCGCAGGCGAGCGCGGCGAGCCCGACGAGTGACCCGGTCGCCAGCGTCGCCTGCAGCAGGGTCAGCCAGCACAGCCCGAGGACGAGTTGGACGACCAGCACGGCGGCGGCCAGCGCGGGGCGTCCCGCAGCCATGCCGGTGGCGAGGGCTCCGGCGCCGAGCAGCATGACCAGGGCGATCAGCGGTGACCGGCCGGGTGGGAGAGACGCGAGGCCGTGCCGACCGCCGGTCGCCGGCCCCGTGCGCGCCGGGCCCGCGGTGGAGTCGGCTGGGGTGTCCGCCGGTCGGGTGCCGACAGGTCGCGCGCCGGGCGGCGGCGGAACCCGGCGGGACGGCATGGTGGCGGTCTCCTGTCCGGGCGGGCGGCTGTGCAGCAACGACGGGACCACTCTCGCGGGCTCGACGCTCGATTGTGGCTCGACGTTCGATTCTGACTCACCCGACGCGGTACCGGGGTCGACGGCGCTCAACCGCCGGCGAACGGTGGGAGCACCTCGAGAACCGAGCCGGCTTCGACGACGACGGTCCGGTCGTGGACGGCGCGGCCGTCGAGGAGGAAGGAGCAGTAGCCGAGGATGCGGCCGAGGCGCTCGCCGTGCCGGGCGGCGAGTTCGGTGACGACGTCGTCGAGCGGCCCGGCGGCCATCGGCTCCTCGGCGCAGCCGGCCGCGGCGCGGGCCGCGGCCCAGTAGCGCACGACCGCCTGCTGCTCGTGCCCGGCGCCGACGCTCATCCCCCGATCGTGCCCGACGCGGGCTCCGTCTGATGGCCGCCGTGGACTCCTTCGGGCGATGACCAGACCGGTGCCCGCCGACCGGCCACGAGCTCGCGGATCGCTTCCGCCAGCTGGTCCAGCAGCGGCCGCGCGCGTGGGGCCAGGGCTGCCTGCTCGGCGTGCCCGAATTCCGGCAGGACCCATAGTTGCGCCTCGGGCGCGGCGGCGGCCAGCGCCCGCCCGTGGTCGGCGCTGAAGTAGTGGTCGCGCTCGCCGTGCACCACCAGCAACGGCACCTCGAGGCGGGCCGCGGCGGCGCGCGGGTCCATCGGCGGCGCGACCCAGCCCCGCGGGTCGATGCGGACCTGGTAGAGCAGACGAGCGACGAGACGGCCGGCTGCGGTCTCCACGAACAGGTGCAGGCGCCGCATCGCGACGGACTCCCGCGCTTCCCACCGGCTGACCGCGCTGACCGTGACGACGGCGTCCGGGGGCTCGGTCACCTCGTTGCCGGGCTGCGCCGCGAGCGCCGCGTGACGCAGCACACACGTGCCCCCCATCGACCAACCCATGGTGAGGACCCGCTCGTAACCCGAGGCGCGGGCCGCGGCGACCGCGGCGTCGACGTCCAGCACCTCCCGGTCGCCGAGCGTGGTGAGCCCGCCGGAGCGGCCGTGCCCACGGAGGTCGAGCAGCAGCATCCCCATCTCGGGAAGGCGCTCCCGCAGGGCTGCGGCCACGGCGGCGACCGCCGGCTTGCCGGACCAGCCGCTGAAGCCCGGAGCCAGCACGATCGCGGCGGCTCCGACCTGCGGTTGCCCGTCGGAAGGGGGCCTGGCGATGGGTTGGGTCGGCGGGAAATGCACTGCGGACAGCCGGGTGCCGTCGGCGGCGGACAGCCGCAGGCGGGTGACGCCGGCGCGCGGGGTCGAGGGGCGGGACGTGTCGTGGGTCACCCTCGGGCGACGCAGCGGACTGGAGTGGAGGCGCGCATTGGTTTATTGTTCAGCTGTACCGGGTCAACGGCGCCCCGAATCTGACACCTGATTTTTCGGAGGATTCGTGGCGGCCGTCTTGCTGCTGACCATGTCCCGTGCCGGCACCGCTGAGGTGCTGCCGGGTCTCGCCCTACTCCCGCACGACGTGCGAATCGCCGCGCCGGAGGCTTCGGCACTGCTCGACGCCCCGTCGGTCGACGCCGTGATCGTCGACGCGCGTCGCGACCTCGTCGGCGCAAGGGGGCTCTGCCGGCTGCTGCGCACCACCGGTATCTCGGTGCCGCTGCTGGCCGTCCTCACCGAGGGTGGCCTCGTCGCGGTCTCCGCCGACTGGGGCGTCGACGACGTCCTGCTCGGCACGGCTGGGCCGGCCGAGATCGACGCCCGGCTCCGCATGGCGGCCGGCCGGGCGCAGCTCGACCGCACCGCCCGCGATGCTGCGGTTCGGGTCGGCGAGCTGACGATCGACGAGACGACCTACTCGGCCAAGCTGCGGGGCGACGCGCTCGAACTCACTTTCAAGGAGTTCGAGCTGCTCAAGTTCCTCGCCCAGCACCCGGGGCGGGTCTTCACCCGTGCCCAGCTGCTGCAGGAGGTCTGGGGCTACGACTACTACGGGGGCACCCGCACCGTCGACGTCCATGTCCGGCGGCTGCGCGCCAAGCTCGGCACCGAGCACGAGGCGCTGATCGGCACCGTCCGGCACGTCGGCTACAAGTTCGTCACGCCGCCGGTGGAGCAGCTGCCGGAGCAGGCCACCGTCCGCGTCTGACCTCTTTGTCCTGACCAGCAGGTCTCGAAGGGGGCCACCGGTGCGCACCGCTAAGGTGCCGCGGGTGGCCCCCTTCGCTGTTGCCGTGACCGACGCGCTCGCGCCGCAACAGGCCCGCGACGTCCGGGCAGCCGTAACGCTGACCGCCGACGGCGACGGCGTCGCCCCGCTGTCCGAGGACGCCGAACTCCGGGTTCGTCCGGAGGCCGAGGACGTGGTTCACCTGCTGGTCTCCGAAGCCGGGGACGTCGTCGGGTACGGCCAGCTCGACCTCGGCAGCGACGCCGGAGACGGCGAGGTCGGCGCCGAGCTGTTCGTCGCACCGTCCGCTCGCCGGCGAGGTGTCGGCACCTCTTTGCTGCGTGCGACCTTGGAAACAGCCGGGCAGCAGCAGCGTTCCCCTGTCGGGGTGTGGGCCCACGGCGACCTCCCCGGCTCCGCCGAGCTCGCTGCCGCCTTCGGGCTGACGCGGGTCCGTGACCTGTGGCAGATGCGGGCGTCGCTGGCCGAGCCGATCGCCGAGCCCGCCGTGCCGGACGGCGTGCGGATCCGACCGTTCGTCCCGGGGGTCGACGAGGCGGCCTGGCTGGCGTTGAACTCGGCCGCGTTCGCGCACCACCCGGAGCAGGGCAGCTGGACGGCGGACGACCTCGCGCTACGCGAGCAGGAGGACTGGTTCGACCCGGCCGGGCTGTTCCTCGCCGAAGCTGAAGCCGGAGCTGGAGCTGGAGCCGGGGGGCAGCTCGTCGGGTTCCACTGGACGAAGGTGCACCCGGCGACGGCCACCGACCCGGCGCTCGGCGAGATCTCCGTCCTGGGCGTGGCGCCGGCCGCTGCCGGCCGCGGCCTGGGGAAGTTCTTGACCGCGGTCGGGCTGCGCCACCTGCAGCAGCAGGGCCTGACTGCCGCGCTGCTCTACGTCGAAGCCGACAACGCTGCGGCCATCAGCGTCTACGAACGGGCCGGCTTCTCCCGCCACGCTGTGGACGTGCGCTATCTCGCGGCCGGGACGTCCCAGGCCAGCGGTAGCGCGACCATCTCGTAGATGCCCTGGACGGTGCCGAACCGCGGTTCTCCGTCCAGGCGCAGCCCCGGCATCCGAGGGGCGAGGAACTGCAGCGCCTCCTCGAGCTCGGCGCGCGCGAGGTTCGAACCGACGCAGTAGTGGATGCCCGCGCCGAAGGTCAGCAGCCGCGTGCCGCGTTCGGCGGTGATGTCGAAGTCGGGAGCGCCGGCCGCGTCCCGGTTGCCGGTGAACGAGCAGACCATGAGGACGGTCCCGGCCGGGAAGCGCACGTCGCGGTAGGTGACGTCGGCGGTGAGGATGCGGGCGGTGAACGGCGTGATCGGCATGTGGTGCAGCACCTCCTGAACCGCGGCCGGCACGCGCTCGGGTTCACGGCCCAGCAGCTCCCACTGGTCGGGGTGCGCGGCGAACAACCGCAAGGCCTGCGCCAACTGGGCCTGCGTGGTGTCGACGCCGCCGATCAGCACGTTCAGCACCAGGTGGACGAGCTCGACGTCGGAGAGCCGGCTGCCCTCCTCTTCCGCCGCGATGAGCACGCTGACCAGGTCGCCCCCGGGGTCGCCGCGACGGCGGGCCAGCAGCTCGTCGCACCAGACGTAGAACTCGCTGCAGGCCTGCTCGATGCGCGCCCGCTCGGTGGTCAGCGTCGGTCCGTCGAACTGTCGCTGGATCCAGCTCGACCACCCGTCGAGCTTCGTCGCATCCCGCTCGTCGGCGCCCATCACGGCGGCAATCGTCAGCGCCGGATACGGCTTGGTGAGCCG
>JAVEDQ010000438.1 GCA_030840885.1 Frankiaceae bacterium | reverse complement strand
CGGCTCACCGACGAGATCAGCAGGTCGCGGATCTCGGTGGCAAGAACGGGCAACTGGTCGGCGCGGAGCCGTTGGACGTCGTCAGGTCCGTTGATGCCGGGGAGTAGTCCCACGTCGCCTCCCACTGCGATACCTGCGCTGTCCTACCAGTTGTTCTCGATCCCCCGGTTCCGAACCCGCAGGGTCTGAATGTTCACATCCGATTCTAGGTGGCCCGAGGGTCGGCATCCTCGTGGCCGGGCCGTGCGTCGGCGGGCGAGGGCGCGCTCGCGGTCGGGTTGGTGGCCAGATAGTCGGCCAGCTGTCGTCTGAGCCGTTCGTTCTCGAGGTCGACCTGGTCGTAGCGGGCGTCGATCCGCCGCTGCGCCTCGCGGCGGAGCTCCCGCATCGGCGCCCGGGCCCACTGCTCGCCACAGTGACGGCACTGCACCTCCTTCGGCGAACCGAACTCACCGAGGGCCTTCAGCCCTAGCAGGCCGTAGCTGCCGAGAACCGGCCGTACGGCCTTGCTGCCGCACGCCGGGCACCGCAGCAGGCGCTCGATCTCGGCCTCGATGCCGAAGTGCTGCGGTCCGTCCGGGGTCGTCTCCCGTGCCATCGGCCCACCTCCGACCTTCTTCTTCAAAAGCGTAGCGACCGGATGCGATGCGCGGGCACAGGGTTGTCCACAACCGCGGCGGGACCGAGCGACGGCGCAGCGCGGCCGCGCACCCTGCTCCCATGCCGGACTTCGACGACCTCGTCGGTGAGCAGTGCGGGGTGTTCCGGGTCTCGCAAGCGACGGAGCGGGGTTGGACCCGATCAGCCGTCGCCCACCGCGCGACCTCCGGCCGCTGGCAGCGGGTGCACCCGGGCGTCTACGCGACCTCGACCGGCGCACTGACGACGGAACAGCGGATGTGGGCGGCTCTTCTCTACGCGGGCAAGGACGCTGCGCTCAGCCACCGGGCCGCGTGGTGGTGGGCCGACCGAAAACTCGACCCGCCCGAGGTCGTCCGAGTTGTTGTGCCGCTCTCCCGTGTCGTGACCGGGAGAGCCGGCCTGCACATCTCCCGCACGGGTCGCTGGGATCCGCAGGACCTGCACCCGGTCGGGTGGCCGGCACGGTTCCGGGTCGAGCGCGCCGTGCTGGACTGCGCTGCGGCCGCCGCCACCGACGACGGCGCCATCGCCCTGCTCGGGAGCGCGGTTCAGCGTCGGACCACGCACCCGAGCCGGCTCCGCCCCGTACTCGAGCGCAGCCCGGCACTGCATCGCCGCCGCTTGCTCAGCGAAGTCCTCGACCTTGCCGACGAGGGTGCGCACACCCTGCTCGAGGTCAGGCACGCGACGATCCTGCGCAGCCACGGCCTGCCGGATCCACAGCGACAGCGGCGGCTCGGCCCCGGCTACGCCGATGCTGCACACGACATGCCGCTCGGGACCCTCGTCTCCGAGCTCGACGGTCGTCTGGGCCACTTCGACGCAGCCGGTTGGTGGAAGGACATGACCCGCGACAACCAGAACACCGTCGACGGCGTCGCCACCCTGCGTTTCCCGGGCTTCGTCCTTCTCACCGATCCGCATGCGGTCGCCGAGGTCACCGCGCGGGCGTTGCAGCGGCGGGGGTGGAGCGGCTCGCTGCGGTGCCCTGCCGGCTGCCCAGGCTCGGAAGGAGCGAGGTCCTGAAGGAAAAGTCGGCTATGCCGCGACAGATCCTTCACGACCCGCGGCTCTACAGCCGCGGGACGAAGCGCCGCCCCTCCAGCGCCTGGGCGACGACCTCGATCCCTCGCCCGACCTCCGAGAGTCGCCCACCTTCGGCCTCGTAGAGCGCGATCGTCTGCTCGACGACCTCCGGGGAGACCAGGCCGCGTAGTTCCGCACGTGCCGTCGCGAGTCCTCGCCGGCACGCCTCGACCGACGCGGCGACCTGCCCGGCAGCCACGCGCGCGAGCACGATCGGCTGCCGTTGCAGCAACTCGTAGGCCCGGAAGTCAGGCGGGCAGGCGTCGAACAGCCAGGCGACCGCGCGGCGCTCCCATCCCGGGACGCCCGGCGGCGGCACGTCGGCCGGCCAGCCGGGTGGGGCGACGCCGTCGCGTGCACCTGCTCGGCCAGTCGGTCCGTGTCCGGTCATCTTCTCCAGTGTGCGTTGCGAGCAGGAGTGACCCGGGTCGCATCCGGGTACTCGCCGCGCGGGGGTCTCCATGCGTCGTTTGTCGTTCGTTCCTGCACTGATCGTCGTGGTACTGCTCGCGCTGGGGGCCTGCGGCGTCGCGCCCCGCTCCGGGGCACCTGCCCCGACAGGCGCCACCGGGAAGCCCCCGAGCGGCACGGGGCACAGCACCGGCGGCAGCCAGAACACGGGAAACGCCGGCAACGGCCACAGCACCGGTGGCAGCAGCGGCGACGGCTACGGCACAGGCGGCAGCACCGGCACGAGCCCGGGCGGGAACAACTCAGCCCCGCCGCCCGCCCCCGGGACCGCCTCGCCGGCCGGGCTTCCGAGCGGCGTCCCCGCCG
>JAVEDQ010000379.1 GCA_030840885.1 Frankiaceae bacterium | reverse complement strand
GGGAGAACTACAACCGCCTGTCGACGCCGAACGGCCACCACCCGATCGTGGCCGAGGACGTCGACTACCAGTACCCGAACCGGTGCTGGACGTGCATGGTGCCCTGCCTGGTCCGTGAGGACATGGTGATGGCAGACGTGGACGGGGTCACCCGCACCTACTGCCACGAGGCATGTCGCTGGACCGACGTCGAGGCGTTCCGACCGACCTACCAGGGCCGGGACACCCCGAGCATGGGCCAGCTGACCGGGCACCGGGAGTGGGAGACGCTCTACCACGGCTGGAACTGGGCCGACGTCGTCTCCGACATGGGTTACGTCCGCGACGACGGCAAGACGATGGTCGCGCAGCCGCATCTCGACCTGAACCCGAAGAAGATGTGGACGCTCGACCACCTGCGCCGGATGCCTGCCCTGCAGAGCCCGAACGTGCTGCTCAACGAGATGTCGAAGGAAGAGCAGGCGGCGTTCCACGCCAACTACATCAAGGGGGGCCCGGCCGGTCGGCCGGCTCCCGCGGACGCCTAGCAGGCGCCGCGGCTCGGGGCGGGAGGAGGTTCCGACGCGAACCTCCTCCCGGCCCCGGTTCACGGTCCTTTCACTGATGAGCGGGAGCAGCGGATGGTGAACACGCACAACGTCCGCTTCGAGCCGGTCGGGATCGACATCGAGGTCCGTGAGGACCAGACGATCCTCCGGGCGGCGGCGGAGCAGGGGATCATGCTGCCGCACGGGTGCAAGGAAGGTCAGTGCGCCTCCTGCAAGTCCTTCCTGCTCGAGGGCGACGACATCGACCTCGACAAGTACTCGACCTTCGCGTTGCCCGACTTCGAGCTCGACGACGGCTTCACGCTGCTGTGTCGCGCCCACCCGTTCGAGGACCTGACGATCGAGCTCCTCAACTACGACGAGGAGATGATCCGGTCCGGCCTGCCGATCCAGACGGCGACCGCCGAGGTCGTGTCCATCGAGGCCGTCACGCACGACATGCGGCACCTGATCGTGCGGCTCGTAGAACCCACCGAGCTGCGCTTCTTCCCCGGCCAGTACGTGGACTTCACGGTCCCGGGAACTGAGGAGAGCCGCTCGTTCTCGATGGCGAACACGACGAGCAAGGAGAACGGGCAGCTGGAGTTCATCATCCGGCTCTATCCGGGTGGGGTGTTCTCCGAGTACCTGGACAAGCAGCTCACCGTCGGCGAACGGGTCGAGATCGTCGGCCCGTTCGGGGTCTTCACCCTTCGCGACAACCCCAAGGCAGACCTCGTCTTCGTCGGCGGTGGCGCCGGCATGGCCCCGATCCTGTCCCTGCTGCGCGCCATGGTGGAGCGGGAGGTGACGCGCAAGGCGACCTTCTACTACGGGGCGCGAGGGCCGAAGGACCTGTGCTTCGAGAAGGAACTGCGGGCCCTCGAGGAGTCCCTGCCCGGTTTCAAATACGTGCCGGCCCTGTCCGAGCCGACGACCGCCGAGGACTGGAGCGGCGAGACCGGGTTGATCACCGACGTGCTGAAGGCGCACGAGAGCGACCTGTCCGGCACCGATGCCTACGTTTGCGGACCTCCCCCGATGGTGGAGGCGGCCATCCCGGTGCTGACTGGTCTGGGCGTTGATCCGAAGCGCGTCTTCTACGACAAGTTCACGACGACGGGCGAACCCGATAACGCGGGCTGACGTCGACAGATCGATCTCTTCCGGCCATTCCGGCCAAGGCTCTGACAGCGAAGAAAGGGCGTCCATGACCACCACCGACGAGCGCAGCGCGGCGACACCGGAGCAGAGCCCGCAGGCAACGGAGCGGAGTTCCCCGAGGCCGGAATTCACCGATGCGGAGGCCGGCGCGAAGGATTTCCCGGACTCGACTGCGCGCAATTACAACTACTTCATCCCGGCGAAGCGCAAGCAGTCGCACTACGAGGACGTGACGGTCGAGGTCCAGCCCGACCCCCGGCACTACCTCAGCCAGGGCTGGCTCTACAGCTTCTCCGACGGCCGTGGTGGCTACCCGCTCGAGTGGACCTCCCTGAAGGCCTGGGGCAGCGACCGCCCGGTCCCGGAGCGCTTCCCCGGCTCCGGCGGCAAGGGCTACGACTGGCCGGCGCACGGCTGGCACGAGTTCCGGGATCCCAACGAGGAGTGGGAACTCACGATGTTCCGCTACAACGCGAACGTCGTGCGCCAGATCGGTGCCAACGTCGACTCGGCGCGGGAGACCAAGGCCTTCGAGCAGTGGAACCCCAACTGGGTGCACTTCGTCGAGAACCACGTCGGCGCCTGGATGCACGTCGAGCACGGCCTGGGGCTCTACCTGTTCGCCAACGCTCAGCGGCGCGCGCCAACCAACATGCACAACAACGCGATCGCGGTGAACAGCATGCACCGGATCCGGTTCGCGCAGGACCTGGCGCTCTACAACCTGACCCTCACCGAGGAGGTGCCGGGCTTCGACGGTGCCGCCCACGTGGGGACCTGGAATTCGGACCCGGCGTGGCAGGGCGTCCGCGAGGTCGTCGAGCAGCTGACGGCGATCGACGACTGGTGCGAGGCGATCTTCGCCGCCAACATCATCTTCGAGCCGCTGGTCGGCGAGCTGTTCCGTAGCCAGCTGGTCCAGCAGGCCGGCCCCACCAACGGCGACTTCGTGACGCCGACCGTCGTCGGGGCGGGGGAGCACGACTACGCCATGCGCGACCTGCGCTACACGAAGGCGATGTTCTCGCTGCTGACCGAGGACCGGGAATTCGCCGACCACAACAAGACGATCATCAATCAGTGGCTCTCGACGTGGGTGCCGCGCTGCATCACCGCGGCCCGCAAGCTGCAGCCGCTCTGGTCCCAGCCGGACGCGAAGCCTCCGCGCTTCGAGGACTGCATGGATCGCGTCAAGAACCGGTTCAGCGGCATCCTCGCCGACCTCGACCTGCCGACCCCGAAGGAGCTGTCGCAGTGACCACCGCCGCAGAAGCCAGCAAGCCCGACCTGAAGGCGACGCACGAGAGCAAGTTCAAGTCGGACAACACCGCCTCCAACAAGTGCGGCGTGACCCTGATGAACAACCAGGTCGGGCGGGTCGTGGCCCAGGTCATGAGCCAGCAGCCCGGCGTGGTCATCACGCACCTGCCGTCCATGATCCGCGTCGACGCGTCGGACCGGATGGACTTCGTCTACGACGAGATCTCGGAGGCGCTCGGCGAGGAGGAGGGCTACTTCGACAACGCCGAGTTCGAGGAGAACATGTCGACGCACTACGGCCGGATGATCCACGAGGACGACCGGACAATCATGTTCGCCAACCCCGAGGAAGCGGCCGAATACCTCGGCTTCGACCTCGTGGCCTCCTCCAAGTAAGCATCCGACCCGACTGCTCATTCAGGGAGAACTGCATGTACGAGAAGAACGGCGAGAAGTACTTCGTGGTCGACAGTCACATGCACTACTGGAACGCGGCCCCGGACAACTGGGTGCCCGGAGCCGAGCAGTTCGCGAATGGCTGGATCAACTGCTTCCACGCCTACCAGGGCCTCGGACCGCCGGAGACGCACTGGACGATCGAGCACTTCCAGAGCTATTCCGAGGA
>JAVEDQ010000329.1 GCA_030840885.1 Frankiaceae bacterium | reverse complement strand
GTGACACCGCTACTGGCGATGTTGTACCGCCTCGCGCGTGAGCACAGCTCGCGCGTCGTGTGGTGGATCCACACCACCCACGACATGGCGAGCCACGCCTTCTCGCGGGAGGCGGCCGACCTGCTCGGTCGGCTTCCGACGGCGCATTCGCTCGTCTACTACACGACCTTGGCGGAGCCGCTCGCGCCAGACTCGGGTGTCCGGGCGGGACGGCTTACCGCAGAAGTCGATCCGGGCCTCGGACTTCCAACGGACGCGTACGCGTACGTCTGTGGTCCGGAGACGTTCATGGACGACACCCTGGCAGCCCTTGTCGGAATCGGTATCGATCCTGCTCGTGTCCACACGGAGCGGTTCGGGTCGCGACCGCCGATCAACCCCGGGGTGATCAGAGCGGCTCTGCCCCCGCCGCACCAACCCCCCGGCCCGCCTGGCAACGGCCCGGCGGTGACCTTCGCCCGCTCCGGGCTCACGGCCGCGTGGTCGGACACCTACTCATCGGTGCTCGAGCTGGCCGAGGCATGTGACGTCCCCACGCAGTGGTCGTGCCGTACCGGCGTCTGCCATACCTGTGCCACCGCGGTGCTGTCCGGGGAGACTACGTACGCGATAACGCCGCTCGAGCTCCCGGGAGACAGCGAGGTGCTCATCTGCTCGGCCCAGCCGACCGCGGACCTGGTGATCGACCTGTGAGCGACGCGGGTCACCCGTCGCGCATGCTTGGGGGTCCCGCCCCGCGCGGCGGGTGAGATCACTTCGGCGCGCCAACGAGGTGCGGGCATTCTGGAAGGTCTCAACCGCGTACCGACGAGTCCCAGCGCCAGGAAGTTCGGCGCGGGACGCCGCCCAACGTTGCGCGACCGGTGCACCACAGCAAGACGGCCGCGGGGGATCCCGCAGGCGCGTCGGGGAACAACCGTTCCAACACGCCGCTGCATAGGTCATCAGGTGGTACCCAGGACAGGTCCAGCCCGCCGACGATGTCGTGCGTGTGTACCAACACCTCCAGGACTCCCATGGCGGCGAACCCTTCGGCGTCGGAGATTCCGCACGGATGGTAGGCCCGGGCAGACGGCGAAGCAGACGAGACAGCCAGGCCGAGAAGGCTGCCGCACATCACGATGGACTCGAGCAGCTCGGCCGGCGTGGCCCTTGCTTCGATGTTCGCCTCGATCGGCAGGTAGGCGCGAGTCGGTTGGGCGATCACCTGGGAGGCGTACGAGAAGAGGTCGTCCGCGATGTGTCCGCCGGTTGACCAGCAGGACCAATCGAGGTCTCCGGCGGGGACGGTCCAGTCCGCGTCCACGGCGTCCCCAAGGGCGCGCTGCATCTCCGATGTGGCGTCCCGAATCTCTGTGGCGGTCACGCTCATGCGAGCCATCCTCGCATCGCGCCGTCGGTGGCAAGCCGCTGAGCGGTCCAGGGCCCCTCCACCGTCCCCCAACCACAGTGCCGCTGGCTATCAGGCCAGGGTGAATGCAACGGTGCGCTGGGCGGTGACTTGCGGCGCGGGGCGCTACCCGGGTTGACCCAGCCGAATGCGTCGGCGCCAACAAGCACACCGATGATCCACGATGAGCGGCCCGCCCTCAAGACCGTCGAGCAGCCCCATCCGGCAGATAGGCGACGATGCGCTGGCCATGCTTGTCCGGCTGATCCGTGGGGAACCCGTCGAGGAGACGCACCTGACGATGGCCACCCGGCTTGTCGTGCGACACTCCACCCGCGCAATGTAGATGCCTGACCGGACCTGTCACCTGTGCGAGCAGCCCGATGAAGGGAGTGCCTGATGTCGTCACAACCCGACGTGGAGCCCCGCCGCGACGTCGAGCCGACGCCGGGGCCGTGGCACGACGCGAGCCGGCCCCTGGATGAGCGGGTTCATGCCCTCGTTGCGGAGATGACACTCGAGGAGAAGGTGTCACAGCTGTACGGCCTCTGGGTCGGGATGGACGCAGTGCCGGGGGAGATGGCACCGCACCAGCACGAGATGCTCCCGGAGGTCATGGACTGGGATGACGCGATCCGCGGTGGGATCGGCCAGCTGACCAGACCCTTCGGGACGGCCCCGGTCGAGCCGGCGGTGGGCATGCGGACCCTGGCTGAGGCACAACGCCAGGTCGCGAGGGCGAACCGGTTCGGCATTCCCGCGCTCGTGCATGAGGAGTGCTTGACAGGGCTCGCCGCGTGGCAGGCGACGATCCTCCCCTCCCCGCTGTGCTGGGCCGCCAGCTTCGATCCCGACCTCGTGGAGGCGATGGCCGGCCGTATCGGTGAGACGATGCGCGGTCTGGGTGTGCACCAGGGCCTCGCGCCGGTCCTCGACGTGGTTCGTGACCTTCGCTGGGGTCGCGTGGAGGAGACCATGGGTGAGGACCCCTATCTGGTGGGCCTCATCGGCAGCGCCTATGTACGTGGCCTGGAGTCCGCGGGCATCGTCGCGACACTCAAGCATTTCCTCGGGTACTCCGCCTCGACCGGGGGGCGGAACCTCGCCCCGGTGTCGATGGGCGAACGGGAGCTCGCCGACGTGGTGCTGCCACCGTTCGAGATGGCGCTGCGGGCGGGTGCCAGGTCGGTCATGAACGCCTACACCGCCACCGACGGGATCCCGGTCGCAGCAGACCCGTCCACCCTCGACGTCCTGCTGCGCCAGTCGCTCGGTTTCACCGGCACGGTGGTGGCGGACTACTTCGCGGTGACCTTCCTGCAGACGCTGCACGGAGTCGCGGGGTCGGCGAAGCAGGCCGCGGTCGAGGCCCTCCGGGCCGGGCTCGACGTCGAGCTGCCGACCGTCAACGGCTTCGGCACCCCGCTGTTGGAAGCCCTGGGCGAGGACGGAACGCTCGAGGCGTCCGTCGACCGGGCCGTCGTCCGCGTGTTGCGACAGAAGGGCGAGCTCGGGCTGCTCGACAGCGACTGGACTCCTGAGCGGGACCTGCGCCAAGGCGGTGAGACGCTCGACCGTCCCGAGTCCAGGGCCGTGGCCGGTGACCTCGCGCGTCGCTCGATCGTGCTGTTGAGCAACGACGGCACGCTCCCACTTGCACCGAACCTGAGGCTCGCCGTCGTCGGCCCTCGAGCTCACGACCCGCGCGCGATGCTGGGCTGCTACTCCTTCCCGATGCACGTCGGAGTCCACCACCCGCAGGTGCCGATGGGGGTCGAGATCGCGAGCCTGGTGGATGCCCTGCGAAACGACCCGGCGGGCTACCAGGTCGAGTACCAGGAAGGGTGCCCGGTCCTGGGCGGTGATGACGAGGGCATCGCTGCGGCCGCCCGCGCGGCGGAGCAGGCCGACGTCTGTGTCGCTGTGCTCGGAGACCAGGCCGGGCTGTTCGGTGGCGGGACGTCGGGCGAGGGCTGCGATGCCTCCGACCTGGCACTCCCCGGCCGACAGGCGGAGCTCCTCGACGCCGTGCTCGCCACCGGCACACCGGTCGTGCTCGTACTGCTCGTCGGGCGCCCGTACGAGCTCTCCCGTCATGCCGACCGGCTCGCGGCGACGGTGTGCGGCTTCTTCCCGGGGGAGGAGGGCGCACCAGCGCTCGCCGACGTGCTCAGCGGCCGCACGAACCCGTCCGGCCGGCTACCGGTCAGCTTCCCCCACGCCGGCGCCACCCAGCCCAGCAGCTACCTCGCGGCCAGGCTCGGCCTCCGTAGCGAGGTCAGCGCCGTGGACCCGACGCCGCTGTTCCCCTTCGGCCACGGCCTGTCGTACGCGCCGGTCACCTGGACGGGCGTGGAGCGGGTGACGGCCCGCGAGTGGGGCAGCGACGACGTCTGCCGGATCGCCGTCGGCCTGGCGAACGAAAGCGACCGGGCCTCGAGTGAGGTCGTCCAGGTCTACCTGCACGACCGCGTCGCCTCGGTCGTTCGGCCGGTCGTTCGGCTGATCGGCTGTGCCCGGGTCGACCTGGAGCCA
>JAVEDQ010000313.1 GCA_030840885.1 Frankiaceae bacterium | reverse complement strand
GCCCTGTTCGTAGGGGTCACCGCCGACCGACGACGCCGGCACCGGAGTCCCGTCCGGCTTCCGGAGGTTCAGCCCGTCCTCCCAGTCGAGCGCGAACTCGCGGAAGGCCTTCTTCGCGCCGGTGGCGTCGGTCCAGCTGATGACGGCCGATGTGCCCGTGACCGCAGGTGCCCCCGCTGGGTCGGTCCACGTCGAGCCGGTCGGCTCGACGAACAGTCCCGCGAACAGCCCGTGGTGACGGTTGCCGCGCCGGTCGCCGAAGTCGACCAGGTTGATCGTGGATCCGTCGAGCTTCGGCGGCACGTACCAGAAGTACTGGATGGTCTGACCCGGGCCGATCGTGCTGTCCGAGTTGTAGCCGACCGCCGTCCCGTCGGCCCGGCCGACGTCGTAGTCGAGCAGCGCCGGGTGCATGGACACCCGGTTGCCCGCCGGGAACGGTGCGTCCGCCGGCAGCGGGACCTCGCCGTTCTGCGGGAGCCCGGTGGTCGGCAGCTTGTTCCGCAGCGTCACCATCAGGCAGTCGCCCGCGTTGGCCCGGATCATCAGCGGCTCGGTCGGCTTGGTGCCGGCCCGCACCGCGGCCTCGTCGGAGTTGAGGACGTACAGCGCTCCTGCCGGGTCGTGATCGCCGCTCTTGGCGTTGTAGACGATGTCCTTGGTGATGGCGTTGACCTCGTACGTGCGCAGCGGCGCGTTGGTCGGGCAGGTGTTCGCCGGGACCGTCGCCTTCGTCGGGTAGGTGCTCCCCGGTGCGAGGTCCGGCCAGGGGTTGGTACCCGTGGCCGGCGCGTTCCGGTCCGGCAGCGGTTTCAGATCGGGCACCTGCACCTTCGGCACCCGGAAGATGCCCCACATGCCGAGCCACTGGTCGTCGAGCGCTGACGAGCCGTATTGGTAGTCGCCCGGCTTACCGGCGCCGGCGTCGACCAGGCGCGGCGCGCCGTTGTCCGTCCCCACACCCGCGTTGTCGAGAGTGGTGGCCGTGTCGACGGCCCGCTTCCTCGGTTTGCCGCCCTGCAAATCGTAGTTGAACCATTCGGCCAGCCCGACGGTCTGGGTGTCGACCAGGGTCGAGTTCGGATTGTCCGGCTGGGAGAACCAGCGGTGCCCATGCAGGTTGAAGGTGTGGATCTCCTCGTGTCCACCGACGACGTTGCGGATGACGACCGGGTCACCCTTGTAGGCCCGGAACAGCGGTGTCGCCGGGTCACCGAAGACCACGCTGGACTGCACGTAGGCGGGGTCGCCCTTGAGGCCCGGGGCCCCGGGTTTCGTGCGGATCTGGTAGGGCTCGTTGCGGTAGTTCAACGCGTAGCCGCCCTGGTCGGTGCCGTAGTTGTCGACCTGGGACGGTGGTGCGATGGGCGGCCCGTTGCCGTTGTCCTTCCACATCGGGATGCGGTCCTGGTGGAACAGGGTCATCTCGCGGAAGTCCGGGCCGCTGGGGGAGTGGATGTCGGCGATGGTGCCGGTTCCGTCGCTGGGCGCGCCGGTGGACGGGTTGGTCCAGGTCGCGTCCGGCGGCTCGATGTTCATCGCCGAGAACAGGCCCTTCTGCTGGTGCAGGTTCGCGTACTGGTGGTCGTGGAAGAACACCGTGCGCAGCGGCACGTCGACGAACCAGCGGTAGCTGTAGGTCTGCCCCGGCATCGCGGCCTGGACGTAGTTCCAGCCGACGCTGGTGCCGTCCGAACCGAGCTCGTCGAACCGGACCAGGTGGACGTGCATCGAGACCTCGGAGGTCTCCGACGTGGTCATGAACGTCCCGTCGAGCCGGTTCACATGGTCGAGCGGGACGTTCGGGTTCTCGTCGAGGTGCAGATCGTTGGTCAGGTTGATCTGCATGCACTCGCCCTGTCGGGAGCGGATCGTGTACGGCTCGGGTTTCTCCGTCCCGGCGAGAACCGCGGCTTTGTGGCTCTCCTCGACGAAGATCCGACCCTGCTTGTCGACCCAGCCGGCGTTGTTGTAGACCAGCTTGGTGTCGACGGCATGCGGGCGGTACTGCCGCGGCACGCTGCCGGTGGGGCAGGGATCGATGTAGCCGGCGCCCGGCTTGGTCGGGTCGAGGCCGGGCAGGTTCGCCGCCTCCAGCGGGGTCGGCCCGCGTGGAGCATCTCCCGGGCGGCGGATCGCGGCGAAGTCGTCCTTCGTCACGGCGTTGGGGATCCGGTAGGCGCGTTGTCCCACGTCACCCTTCTCGAACAGGGGGAACCCGGGGTGCGTGGCGTCCGCCGCGGGGACGGCGCCGACGCGGGTCGGCAGTTCCTGCAGCGGCTCGAGCTGGGTGCCGTCCGGGTAGCGCTGGGTGCCGTCGCGCAACCGGTCGAAGATCCGCAGATGTCCCCAGAAACCGCCCGCGAAGTGCGGGTACAGGTGGCAGTGGAAGATCGAGTCCCCGACCGTCTTCTGCAGGCCGCCGGCACCACCTTCGATCTCGAGCGGGAACGCCTCTCCGGGGCTGATGCTCTGCACGTCCTTCTGCGGACTGCTGGTGTTGTTCGGGTTCTCGTACCAGCGCTGGGTGTGCTGGTGCCAGGGGTGCGTCTCCTTCGCCCCCGGGTGGATGATGTGGAAGCGGATCGGGTCGCCCTGGTAGGCCTTGGGGATGACGTTGTCGCTGTCGGTGACCACGCCGTCCGGGGTGACCCGGGTCAGCTTGCTCTCGTCGCCGAAGACCCACGACTGCAGGTGCGACTCCTCGCTCATGCACTTGGCGCCGGGGTCGTCGACGATCTTCTTGAGCTCCGGGACGTAACCGTCGCAGAAGTGGTTCTCAGCGTTCTTGGTCGGATCATTCGGGTCGAGCAGCGTCGGGTCGTACGTCTTGCCGTTCGGCAGCGTGATCTTCTGACCGGCGCGGTACTCGAGGATCGCGCGCAAGCGGTTGCGCAGCGGCTCCGAGCGGTAGTTGATGCCGAAGGTGGGATCCACGAGCCCGCTCGCCGGGTTCGTAGGCGTCTGCCCGTTACGGTCGACCACGTTCTCGTTTTCGTCCATGAACACCAGCGCGAAGGACCGGAAATCGCGGGTGCCCGCGTTCCGGATATCGGCTGCCCAGGCGGTCTCGACGGCCCGGCCGGTGCTCTCGTCGAGCAGGTCAGCGCCGGTCCTCGGGTTGTGCCAGGTCGAACCCTTCTCGGTGACGACGATGCCGCCGTAGAGGCCGAGCTGGGTCGTGGAGATGCCGAGGTCCTTGGCGGGGTTGGCGCCGGCGGGGTCGGGGGCTTTGGTCCCGGTTGTGCCGGCGGGGTCGGTGGCGGTGCCTCCGGTTGTGCCGGCGGGGTCGGGGGCTTTGGTCCCGCCCGCCGGGTCGGCCACGTCCGGCTTGGGCGCGTCGTTGAGGTTGGCGATGTCGACGAGGGGTGCCTCACCGGTGTGGTCGGCGTACCAGGTGTAGGTCTTGGTCTCGCCGGTGGCAGCCGTGGTGTCCGGGTTGTTGCCGACACGGGCGCCATCAGAGGTCTTCGGGTCGAACTGGACGAGGCCGTCGGGGTGGATGCCCACACGGCGGCCGTCGATGTCGTTGCGGAGGGAGACGGTGATGCAGTCGCCGACGTTCGCCCGCACGACCAACGGCTGCGAGATGTTCGGGTTCGCGACGATCGCATCCTTGCTGTTCCGGGCGTCCGAGTTGCGCAGGGCGTACTGCAGGCCGTTGGCGAGCTTGTCGCCCCAGCCGTTGAGCGGAATGGTGTTCTGGAATGCAGCGAGGTCGTAGGAGATCGGCCGCGCCCCCGTGGGGCAGGGGCCGGAATCCGCGGCGACGGCCGGCGCCGCAGTCGTGAGCGCGGTGAGCGGGGCGGCGAGCAGGGTGACGGCCACCGTCTTGGTGAGCAACCCCCGCGCGGTGATCCGCGGCCGGAGGCCGGGCTGCCGGGCCGGCAGCCGGCGCGGGACGCGGGCGAACAGCACGACCGAGGCGACGAGCAGCGTCACCGGCAGACTGACCAGGCCGTCGCGGAGGATGTGTGCCCACAGGGGCAGTTCCGCAGCGTGGTGGTGTGCCGACTCGAACAGTGCCGAGTGGACCGGCACCCCGAGCCCGAGTGTCAGCGCGCCGGCCACACCGGTGGCGGCGGCGCGCAGCCCCGTACCGGTCCGGCCGCGGAGCAGCCGCTCGCTGGCCAGCGCGGCGACGACGACCGCCAGCAGCATCGAGGGCAGCGCCAGACCGGCGTCCCGTGCCCAGTGCAGGAGCGGCGGCGGCTCGCCGTGCTCGATTGACCCGGCCGCCGCGTGCAGCTTCTGCTGCCAGGCGACCCCCGCACCGGTGACGGCGATGGTCAGAGCGGCGGTGCGCCCGAGGGGTGAGCGGGAGGGATCCGCGAGGTGGCTACGGCGAATTGTCTGCATGGGGTGTCCTGGCTCGATCGGTCGTAGGTCAGGGCGAGGGTCAGTGAGACTGGGCTGCGTGATCGGCGTGGCCGACGGCGGACCCGGACGGGGTGGTCGCCGGCGGGACGCCGGCCTGCGTCGCTAGCGGGCCGAGCGGAACCTCGACCGGCGAGCCGGACGGGGGGCTGTAGCGCAGCGTGTTGGTCGCAGCGGGCGGCACCGAGAACGTCAACCGCAGGCTGATCGCCGAGCCGGCACGAAGTTCCTGGGTGGCATCGATCCGGCCGTCGCTGACGCCATTGTGGTCGTCACCGGCGAGCAGCCGGAAGGCGTCGAGGGAGTACGGCACGGTCTCGTGGCTGGTGTTGGTCAGCGTCACCGGTACCTGCACCGTCGTGTTGCCGGCGTCCTGGCCGTGCGTCATGCCCCCGGGTGGCATGCCGAACATGGCATTCGGGTCGGGCTGCTGCAGGACGACCAGGGACCCGACCTGCACGCTGCCGAACGGGGTCGACACGACGGTCTGGCCTGCTTCGACGACCGGCGCCGCCGCGGTGAGCTGCCGGACGCCCAACACGGCGCCGGCCGTGGCCAGGACGATGGTGACGCTGACGACCAGCCGGCTCAGCAGGA
>JAVEDQ010000276.1 GCA_030840885.1 Frankiaceae bacterium | reverse complement strand
TCCTGCTGCTCGCGCCGTCGCTGCGGACTCAGCTCGGCCGGGCCGCTCTCGCGGTCGGCCTGCTCGGGGTCGCCGGGCTGGTCGGCGTCAGCCGGGTCGTGCTGGGGGTGCACTGGCCCACCGATGTCCTCGGTGGGTGGAGCCTCGCCACCTTCCTGCTGCCACTCGCCGCCTTGGCGCTCGCTGCACTGGACCGGACCCCGTCCGATCGGCCTCCGGTCTGACCAGCTCGATCTGAGAAGCTGGGCGCATGCCTCGTCCTGACGCCCGCCGCCCTGACCAGCTCCGTCCGGTGACCATCTCCCGGGGCTGGCAGACCCATCCGTCGGGCTCCGTGCTCATCGAGTTCGGCCGCACCCGCGTGCTGTGCGCGGCCAGCGTGATGGACGAGGTGCCGCGCTGGCGGCGCGGCAGCGGCCTGGGGTGGGTGACCGCCGAATACGCGATGCTGCCCAGCGCCACCAACACCCGTAACCCGCGGGAGTCGGTCAAGGGCAAGATCAGCGGCCGGACGTCGGAGATCAGCCGGCTCGTCGGCCGGGCGTTGCGTCCCTGCGTCGACCTCAAGCGGCTCGGCGAGACCAGCATCGCCATCGACTGCGACGTCCTCGTCGCAGACGGCGGCACCCGCACGGCCGCCATCACCGGCGCCTACGTCGCGCTGGCCGACGCGCTGGCCTCCCTCGGCAAGTCCGACGCTCTCGTGCAGAGCGTCGCGGCGATCAGCGTCGGAGTCGTCGCCGGTGAGCCGCGGCTGGACCTCTGCTACGACGAGGACTCGAAGGCCGACACCGACATGAACGTGGTCGTCACCGGCGAGGGCGCCTTCATCGAGGTGCAGGGCACCGCGGAGGGGGCGCCGTTCGAGCGCGCGACCCTCGACCAACTGCTCGACCTCGCGGTCGCCGGATGTGCCGAGCTGACGCTGCGGCAGCAGGAGGCCCTCGACCCGTTGCTCCCGGCCAGCTGATGATCCGTGAGCTGATGCCCGTCCCGCTGGTGCTCGCCAGTCGCAACCCGGGCAAGCTGGTCGAGCTGCGGCGCATCCTGGGACCCGGCTTCGAGCTCCGGGCTCTGCCCCACGACGCGCCCGAGGTCGACGAGACGGGCGCGACCTTCGAGGAGAACGCGCTGCTCAAAGCCCGCTCGGCCGCAGCCGCGACCGGACTGGCTGCGGTCGCCGACGACAGCGGACTCGCCGTCGACGCCCTCAACGGCATGCCCGGTGTGCTCTCGGCCCGGTGGAGCGGGGCCCACGGCGACGACGAGGCCAACCTCCGCCTGGTGCTCGGACAGGTCTCCGGTGTTCCCGACGAGCGTCTCGGTGCTGCCTTCGTGTGCGCGGCGGCGGTGGCGACACCGGACGGCTCAGAGCAGGTCGTGCGGGGCGAGGTGCGCGGGCGGCTCGTCCGCGAGCGCCGCGGCGAGCACGGCTTCGGCTACGACCCGATCTTCGTCCCGGAGGGCGAGTCGCACACGACCGCTGAGATGGAGCCGGCCGAGAAGGACGCGATCAGTCACCGCGGCCGAGCCTTCCGCGCCCTGGCCGACGTGCTGCCGGGCCTGATTGCCTAAGGCGACGCGCGGACCGGTTTGAGCGACGTCGCTGGCGGTCAACCCTCGGGGGAGCCCGTTACATCGCCGTCAAAACAGGAGCCTCCCGTGGAAGAAGTGAAGAACATCGCCAAGGCGACCATTGGGTTGCTGACGGTGATGGTGCTGGTGTCGAAGGTCGCCGACCACTTCCTGCAGGAGCCGCCGGCGCTCGCCGGGCGCGGTAACCGCGACAAGGACTCCACCGCCTGACGGGATTCTCACGCCTGAGGGCGGTCGGTCACATGTGCGGCTGCGCGGGGGAGCCGGTTATGCCCCCCTGCGCCTGCTGACCGCCCTGGGCTTCGTGGCCGGCGAGCAGCCGCTCGCGCGTGGGCTGGTCGATCTCGGTGACCAGGCCGCAGTAGGTGCAGGTGCCGTAGGTGCGGCGGGCGCCGATCGGGAACAGCGGGATGAAGAACAGGGTGAACTTCCGGATCCGCTCCTCGAGGCGGTGGGCGGACGGGTTGCCGCAGCGTCCGCAGACGAAGTTGAGCATCGCGAGAAGTCGAACCGTCGTGCGCGTACCGAAGATGATCACTTCGCTGGTCCTTTGTCGGGGGACGCGTCATTCGTCCGATGTTCGCGGCGGCAAGGGCTCAGTGCGGCGGCAAGGGCTCAGTGCCGGTGCCGCTCGTGCGTCAAGGCCACTTCCTCCGCACGCTTGCGGTCGACGGCCTCACGCAGCCGCGGTAGTTCGTCGTCGAGCGCCTGCTTGTACAGCGCTGCCCGTTCCGCCAGGGCGGCGAGTGCGACGTAGCCCCGCCAGATGAGCAGGCCGACGAAGATGTTGCCGAGCAACCGCACCAGATTGACCCACCGGTCGCCGTCGTCGTCGTGGAACGCCAGATATGTCGTGACCACGTTCAGCAGGCACAGCGCGCCGAAGATCGTCGTGGCCAGAAACAGCAGACGACGTGCCGGACGCACCTCGGGCACGTTCGACAGCTGCACGGACACTCCTCAACACGCAGCTCCGGGGCTGGGGTCCCCGTCTTCCGTGCTCACACGGGCTGACGGAACAACGATAATCGCGCGGCTGCCTCGGCGCGGACGAACCGGCGAAGCCGCCGGGTGCTCCGATCGCAGTGCGGGAGGGGGAGTCGAACACGCATTCCTGTCGTCTCGACGCGTCTGAACTGGTCTGGGTGAAGGCTGCTTGAGCAGGTCAGCGGCGCGTGCAGAGGGGTCGCCGCCGGTGCCGTCCGGTGCCGTCCTGAGCCGTCCGACTGGATCTGTGACCAGTTCTGTGACCGGAGATGTGCTTACGCGGCAACCTCCTGATCCGTAGTCTCGGGCGACCCGTCCGGGACGGTCCACGCTAGGCCGTAACTCCTGCTCAGCAGCCCGTCGAGGTTCGTCGGGGACGGTCCCCATTCGTGGGCGTTGCAGTACGGGTTGCAGTCACCCACCTCGGTGCTCGAACAGGTCGCCGAGCGGTAAGCAGGAGAGCCATGCCAGTTCGGCGGCCGTCTCGACCTTTAACGCTCGGTTTCCGCGCTCGTAGGGCGCCGACAGCCACGCCTGGCCATGTGCCAACCTGGCCGCCTGGTTCAGCATCCATGGCGAGTGACGCTGAGCGTTGCGTGGTGGAAGCGAAGCGACGTTGCGGGGTCACGCTGAGCAACACGGTTGAATCTTCACCTACCCCTGGCACCACCGGTTGCGCAAGGGCAAGCTGCGGCGCGCCCTGAAGCCATACGTACTAGGACAGTTGTCGAACTGGTTATACCGGTGCCGGCCTGCGCACACTTCGGCACAGCGTCAGCAGAGACGCTGCTTCGGGGCACGGCGCGCTGCGCGCCGTGCCTCTCTTCGAGTCTAGGAGTACCGATATGAACGCCGATCTTGCCGAGGTGATGCTTCAGGGCACCGCTGACGGCGTCGTGGTTGTCGTGCGTGGCGAGCTGGGACCTAGGCGCGCTGTCGTTCCTGCGTGCGGCGCTGAACGTGGCCCGCTGGGACAGGTTGGGCGAGGTCGTGATCGATTTTGCCGCCGGCACCTTCTGCGAGCACCACACGCCTGGGCTGTTGTCGAGCACACACACCCGCCTCGCCGCAGGTGGACGCGGCGTTACCGTGCGCGGCGCTAAGCCTCGGCAAGCGAGAGTCTTCCGACTTGTCGGGCTTGAGCACCTGCTGTCACCTGTGTGACGAGAACCCGCGGGCGGACAATGCGACGGTGCGGATAGGTCACGACTACCGACTCACCACCCTTGAATCGGTGGCCGACGAGGCAGGGTGAGTCCCCCCGAGTGGTGTAGGTAAGGCGGGCCCGCCAGCCGGACCGCGCGGAGCCGACGCAGCGGGTGACCACGTGACCTACGCAGTCCGAGAGGGGTAACTGTCGCGACCTCAGCGCCGCCCCCCAGGTCGGCAGCG
>JAVEDQ010000266.1 GCA_030840885.1 Frankiaceae bacterium | reverse complement strand
ACCTGCTGCTTCTGACGGCCGCCCTGATCGAGGAGCACCGCTTCGTCGCCGACGAACTGCGCTCCCGCTACCGGCACTTCGTCGTCGACGAGTACCAGGACGTCAACCCGCTGCAGCAACGGCTCCTGGACGCCTGGCTCGGCGCCCGCGACAGCCTGTGCGTGGTGGGCGACCCCGACCAGACGATCTACTCCTTCACCGGGGCGTCCGCGAAATATCTGCGCGACTTCCCCCGGCGCTTCGACGGCACCGAGATGGTCCGCCTGGTCCGCAACTACCGCTCGAGCCCGCAGGTGGTGGCCTTGGCCAACCAGGTTGTCGGCAGCGGCAAGCTCGAGGCGCAGGGCCCGCCCGGCCCCGACGTCACCTACGTCGAGAGCCCGAGCGAGGCCGACGAGGCAGGCGCCGTCGCGGCGCGGATCGCCGGGCTCCGCGACGGCGGTGTGCCGGCGAGCGAGATCGCCGTGCTCTACCGGATCAACGCGCAGTCCGAGTCCTACGAGCAGGCGCTCACCGCCGCCGGCATCCCCTACGTGCTCAAGGGCGGCGAGCGCTTCTTCGAGCGGGCCGAGGTCCGCGAGGCGGTCATCCTGCTCCGCGGCGCCGCCAGGGCAGCCGACGACGTCGAGGAGTCGCTGCCGAACGGGGTCACCCAGGTGCTCGCGACGACCGGCTGGCGGCCGGACAAGCCCCCCGCCGGGACGGGTGCGGCCCGCGAGCGCTGGGAGAACCTCACCGCGCTGGTGCGGCTGGCGGAGACCCACGCTGCCGAGCGCCCGAACGACGACCTGTCCGCCTTCGTGGCCGATCTCGCGGAGCGGGCGGCGGCGCAGCATGCGCCCACCGTCGAAGGGGTGACGCTCGCGTCGCTGCACGCGGCCAAGGGCCTGGAGTGGGACGCCGTCTTCCTCGTCGGTCTCGTCGAGGGCATCATGCCGATCAGCCATGCGGTGACCCCCGTGCAGGTCGCCGAGGAGCGCCGCCTGTTCTACGTCGGCGTCACGCGGGCCCGCCGCTTCCTCACCCTGAGCTGGGCCACCGCACGGGAGGCGGGTCGCCGTCCCCGGCCGCGCTCGTCATTCCTCGAGGGCCTCGCCCCCCGCGCTGCTGCTCCTCCGTCCCGCCCGGGGTCGAAGACCACCAAGACAGCCGTCACGGCCAGCGATCCGGTGCTCTTCGAGCGGCTGCGCACCTGGCGCACCGAGGCCGCCAAGGAGCTGAAGCAGCCGGCGTTCGTCGTGTTCACCGACGCCACGCTCGTCGCGATCGCCGACGCGCGTCCGGCCAGCGAGGCGGCCCTGCGCAAGGTGCCGGGTGTCGGCACCTCGAAGCTGGAGCGGTTCGGCGCCGACGTGCTGGCTCTGCTCGCGGAGTAGTCGGCGTCGCTGCACCGATACGAACTCTGCACGGATAAATAGATTGCGACCGGTGGACGACGGGTCTAGCGTCGTCCGCGATTGCTGCCCGCCGGTGGTGCAGCCACGCCGCGAAGGAGGTGCTCGATGATCACAACTCTCGAGCACCCTCGCGCGCTTGCGACGCTGTCGGCTTCGGTCACCGTCGCCTGCACCACCGGTAAGCCGTGGCCGGAGAACGCCCAGCTGCGCGACGTCGCCGTGCATGACGTCCGGCGCGCTTACGGCCACCAGGAGACGCGGACTCGCGGGACCTCCCCCGACTGACCTTTCCGTCAGCGGACGTCCTTCGAGGCCGCGGATCCCACCAGGGGATCTGCGGCCTTTTTCGTGTCCGCCTCCCGCCCAGCAGTTCTGCTCCCAGCTCTCGTCCAGTCCCGGCACCCATCACCCGAGGAGGTGACCCCGCCATGTTCGCCACCGCTCTCGGCGCGCGGATCGAGGCCGAAGGGCTCACGTTGCCCTGCTGGTCCGCCGACCCCGAGCTCTTCTTCGCGGAGGCTCCGGCCGACATCGAGAGCGCCAAGGCGCTCTGTGTCGACTGTCCCGTCCGGTCCGCCTGCCTCGACGGTGCCGTCGAGCGGCGCGAGCCCTACGGCGTCTGGGGAGGCCAGCTCGTCGTCTCCGGGGCCATCGTCGCGCGCAAGCGGCCCCGGGGCCGGCCGCGGAAGGTCGCGGCCTGACGTCGGCTCGTCGTCTCGTCAGCTCCGTGGCCTCGTCGGCGTATCGGCCGACGTCCCTACCGACCGGGCTGCCCGGACCTGCAGGAGAGTTCCGCGGGATCCTGGGCAGCCCGGTTAGGTTGGGCCCCGTGCCCAGCCCTTCGCGAGACCTCACCGCCAGCCAGGGTTGGAGTGGCGACGGCGCCGCCTCGGGCAGTCACTCCAGTCACTCCAGTCACTCCAGCGGCTCCGGGGGCTCCGGGGGCTCCGGGGGCACCGACGAGCTCCGCAAGGCCCTCGACGTCCTGCTCGACCCGGCCCTCGCGACCGTCGTCGACCTCGTCGCGTGGCCCGACGGCGACGAGATCCACGTCGCCAACAGCGCCGGCCACGCGGCCGTCTCCCGACACGACCCCGACGCCGGCTTCCGGCTCCTGAGC
>JAVEDQ010000244.1 GCA_030840885.1 Frankiaceae bacterium | reverse complement strand
TGCCGTTGACGCCGACGACGAGCACCACCGCGGGGCGGTCCTTGCCGTCGTCGCTCGCGTCGAGGTGCGGCCGGGTGTGCAGCGTGCGGTCGGTGGTGGTGCCGACCTGGGCGAGCAGTTCGTCGCGTAGCAGGGCGCGGACGTCGGCCGGGGTCCGGGCGCCCAGCACCCGCACGCGGGTCCGCAGCGCCGCCACCAACTCGGTCGCGGGCTTCACGCCCATGTCCGCGGTGAGGAGGGTGTCCTCGATCTCCTCCCAGTCGTCCTCGTCGAGCGCGTCCCGGCTGAGCAGTGCGAGCAGGCCCTTGCCGAAGACGTTCTGGGAGCGCGAGAGCCGGGTCCGCAGCCGCACCAGCCGACCGGCCGCCGGGTCCGGTGTATCGAGCTGCGGGCCGGCCGGCACCTCCACGATGTCGTCCGTGTCGCCCGGCAGCGACAGCGTGTCCAGGCCACGCTTCGGGGTGTCGCGGGGCTCTTCGGCGTCGTCGCCGACGCCGGGCAGCCGCTGGGCATCCGGATCACCGTCGAGGTCGGACGGCGCCGTCCTGTCGACGTCGAGAGCCGCGATCTCGCGCCGCCGACGCGGGACGCTCACCACGTAGCCGACGACGGCGACGAACGCCACGACGGCAATGGTGACGATCAGGATGACGATCTCGATGGCGGCGCTCCACGGTCGGCGATGGTCACGAATTTCCGATTTTCAGGTTATCCGCAGTGCTGTTGACGCCCGAACTCGTAACACAACGTCAACACCCTGTTCGGACTCGTGACAGGCACGGCCACAAATGGTGCAATGAGTAGTGAGTCGACCGCATTCGGTCGCGGAATCCGGAGGTCTCGTGCTCGGGGGCGATCTCGTCGAGGGGTCGACCCCGTCCATGCACGGGTGGGACGAGTACCGACGGGACGTCGAACGTGTGCTCGCACTCGCCCGACACCACCTGAGGATGGACGTCGCCTGGGTATCGGAATTCGCGGGCAACGAGCAGGTCTTCCGGGCTGTCGACGACGGCGGCACCGGCTTCGGCCCCCCGGGCGGGCACCACCGCGCCGCTGCTGGACTCCTACTGCCTCCGTGTGGTGGACGGGCGGCTGCCCGCGACGATCCCGAACGCCCGGACCCACCCGGGCACGCGCGACCTCCCCGGCACCGCGGCGTCGGGCATCGGCTCCTACGTCGGTGTCCCGATCCTCTGCGGGGAAGCCCTGGTCGGGATGCTCTGCTGCGCCGACACGCGGGTACGCGCCGAGCTCGGGCAGCACGAGGCCTCGACGCTGGAGATGCTCGCCGCCCTGCTCGGTGACCTCCTCGCCCGATCGAGCAGCGGCGACCAGGAACGGCAGGAGATCCACCGGCGCATCTCCGCCGCCGTCGCCGGCAACGGTCTGCGCATCGCACTCCAGCCGATCATCGCGACGGCGAGTGGCCGTCGGACAGGAGCCGAGGCCCTCGCCCGCTTCGTCGAACCCTCCGGCGCCGCGGGCAGCGGCCCCGGGGTCTGGTTCGCCGAGGCGGAGACGGTGGGTCTGCGACCCCAGCTGGAGGCGACCGCCGCCGGCCTGGCGCTGCACAAGCTGGCCGAGCTCGACGACCGACGAGCGGCTGACGATCAACCTCAGCCCCGACCTGGTGGTCTCCGGTCTGCTCGACGAGCTGCTGCCCGGACTCGACCTCGACCGGCTGGTCGTCGAGATCACCGAGCACGCGGAGATCCCGGACTACGCCCTGCTGCACCGCGCGCTCGACCCACTTCGTGAGGACGGGTTGCAGCTCGCGGTCGACGACGCCGGCGCCGGCTACGCCAGCTTCCGGCACATCCTCCAACTGCGTCCGGACCTGATCAAGGTCGACATCTCGCTGGTCCGGGACATCGACACCGACCTGGCGCAGCAGGCGTTGGTCGACTCGCTGCTGACCTTCGCCGACCGCAGCGGCGCCGTCCTGCTGGCCGAAGGCGTCGAGCGCCAGGGCGAACTCGACGAGCTGGCCCGGCTCGGCGTGCCGCTGGTGCAGGGCTTCCTGCTCGGGCGCCCCACCCTGGCTGCGTTGCCTAGGCAGGCACGGCTTCCCGCAGACGCTGGCTGATGACGGTCGTGACGCCGTTGGTGTTCATGGTCACGCCGTAGAGCGCGTCGGCGATCTCCATCGTCCGCTTCTGGTGGGTCACGACGAGCAGCTGACTGCGCTGCCGTAGTGCGTCGAAGGCCTCGAGGAGCCGCCCGAGATTGCGGTCGTCCAGTGCGGCCTCGACCTCGTCGAGGATGTAGAACGGCGACGGCCGGGCGCGGAAGACGGCGAGCAGGAACGCGAGCGCTGCCATCGACCGCTCGCCGCCGGAGAGCAGCGAGAGACGGGACACGCGCTTGCCAGCCGGCCGGACCTCGACCTCGATGCCGGTTGTGAGCAGGTTCTCGGGGTCGGTGAGCACGAGCCGCCCCTCGCCGCCCGGGAACATCGTCGGGAACACGAGCTCGAACTCGCGGGCGGTGTCGGCGAACGCGGAGCCCATCACCTCGAGCACCCGGGCGTCGACGTCACGGACGATGCCGAGCAGCTCCCGGCGGGTGCGCTGCAGGTCCTCGACCTGGGTGGCGAGGAAGGTCGCCCGCTCCTGCAGGGCGGCGAACTCCTCGAGCGCGAGCGGGTTCACCTTGCCGAGCCGGGCCAGGCGACGCTCGGCCTCGGCCGCCCGCTTCTCCTGCTCCTCGCGGACGTAGGGCGCCGGCTCCCCGCCCTCGGCGTCGGGCGGGACGGGCAGGTCGGGACCGTACTCGGCGAGGAGCAGGTCGGGTTCCAGCCCCGCCTCGTCGGCGACGCGCTGCTCGAGGGCCTCGACCCGCAGCCGCAGCTCGGTGCGGGCCATCTGTTCCCGGTGGCGGGCGTCCCGCAGCTTCGCGACGTCGTCGGTCGCGGTACGCGACTGCGCGCGGACCTGGGCGAGCCGGGCCTCGTGCTCGGCGCGCTCGGCGTCGGCGGCAGCGCGGGCCTCGGTGGCCTGTTCGAGCGAGATCGCGAGACGGGCGAGCGCCTGCTGCGCGAGGTCGGCAACGGCGCGGGCCTCAGCGGCGGCGCGGGCCCGTTCGCGGCGACGGCGTTCGGCCTTGTCGCGGGCCGTCCGCTCGGCCGCCGCAGCGCGGCGCAGCCCGTCGGCCCTGCCCCGCAGCGACTGCGCCTTCTCGGTGGCGCTGCGCAGCGTCAGCTTGGCCTCGACCTCGTCGGCGCGTGACGCCTCCAGCGCGGCGACCAGGCCGACGCGGTCCTCGGCCGACGGCTCGGGAAGCAGCTCCTGGGCACCGGCGGCCGCGAGCCGGGCCTCGAGGTCGGCGAGCGACGCCTGGTCGCGGTCCCGTCCGGCGGCGAGTGAGGCGCGAGCGCGCTCGCTGCGGTCGGCCTCCTCCCCCGCCGCCCGGGCCGCGGCGGCGCACCGGGCGACCTCGTCCTGCAGGGCGGCGATGGCGGCGTCGGAGTCGTGGAGTTCGGCCAGCGCCGCTTCCACGCCGGCGCGGGCGGCCGGGACCGCTGCCGCGGTGCGCGCGACCTCGTCGCGAGCCGCGGCCAGCTGGGCCTCGACCTCGGCGACCTTGTGCTCGGCCTCGGCGTGGGCGGCGGACACCTGCAGCAGCGACGGTGTGGCCGCCGCGCCGCCTCGGGCCGACGCCGGCCCGAGCACGTCGCCGGAGGTCGTGACGAAGGTGAGGCCGGGCGTCGGCGACGAGGGGAGGTCGTCGACGAGGACGACACCGACCAGAAGAAGATCCAAAGCCGGACGCAGGACGGCTGGCCCGTCGACGAGCGGACGCACCCAACGACCACCGAACGGCGCAGGCCCCGACGCGGCGGCAGCGACCGCCGACGCACCACCCGACCCGACCAGCACCGAGACGCGGGAGTCGCCCTCGGCCGCGAGCCGCAGCGCGGCAAGGGCCCCGCCGGCGTCGGATACGGCCAGTCCATCAGCCGCGGTGCCGAGCGCGGCGGCCACGGCGGCCTCGACCCCTGCCTCCACGGTGAGCAGGTCCGCCGTGCCACCGAGCAGGCCGGGGAAGCCGGCGTCGAGCAGCGCGGCGGTGCCGTCCTTGCGCTGCAGCGACAGCGCGAGGGCGTCGCGCGTGGCGACTCGCGCGACCAGGTCCCGCTCGAGGTCCTGCACGACCTGCCGGGCAGCGGCGACCGCTGCGGTGGCCGCGTCGAGCACGGCGACGGCGGCCTCGTGTCGGGCGTCGAGCTCCGGTTCGCGCGCGTTGAAGCCGTCCATCTCAGCGGCGCGGGCGGCCGACACGGTCTCCTGCTCGGTCGCCCGTAGCCGGGCCGCCTCGGCGGCGGCGGTCAGCCGGCGGTCCTCGGCCTCGACCGAGGCCAGGCGGCTCCGCGCGGCCTCGACCTTGCCGGAGA
>JAVEDQ010000215.1 GCA_030840885.1 Frankiaceae bacterium | reverse complement strand
CGCCGTGCTGAGCCGGGTTGATCGGGTCGTCTACGGGGCGCTCGATCCGAAGGCCGGCGCGGCGGGATCACTGTGGGACGTGCTGCGTGACCGTCGGCTCAATCACCGGCCCGAGGTTGTCGGGGGCGTGATCGAGGACGAGTGCGCTGCCGCTTTGCGGGCCTTCTTCGCGACCCACCGAATGCCCGGCGAGGCGCCACCCGCCATCCGGTAGGCTCTCCCGCGGTGGAGTCGCGTAGTGGCCGAGCGCGCACGCCTCGAAAGCGTGTGACGGTGCAAGCCGTCCGTGGGTTCAAATCCCACCTCCACCGCCAGCTCTCCGTTCACAACCTGCAGGTCAGCGACCCGCAGCAACAGGAGCGGTAGCTCCTGACAGAGGTTTTGGTCACCCAGTGGTCACCGCCCCGATCCTTTGGGCTGCAAGGAGCCGCAGAGTGAGCGTGCAGCTGCAGGTACCGCTACTGCTGCTGCGCGCCTTCGACGACTGTCGATCGACGGGCGTGCTCGACCTCACGACCATCAACTGGGTCGACCCGGCCCTGCTGGTCAGCGTTGCAGCCTTCGTAGACGCAGCCGTCGAGGAAGGTCGAGAGCTCGAAGTCTCCGGCCCTTACCGACTCGAGTGCCGCAGGTACATGTCTCGCATGCGGTTGGGTCAGATCCTCGGGCAGACCGTGCTGGTGGACGCGCGTCGAACTACCCACGCGACTGGCTCCTTCGGAGCTCAGATCGTCAAGCGCGTCCTCATGACAGAACAAGCCGAGCGACTGACAATCGTTGCGGGGCCGTCCCGGCTCGTGCAGAGCATCCAGAAGACCGGTGAGGTGCTGGGCGTCACCGGACAGCTCGAACTCGTCTCAGAGCTGCCCGCCTCCGTCTAACTCGGGTTGTGGGGCAGGGTCGTTCGCGCCTTCGAGCAACTGCTTCTTCTCATCGTTCGAGGGTGACGTGACCTGGCCGGCTCCAGCCGCTGCCTCCTGCGCCTGTCGGCGCCGAGGACGGGTCTGCTTCGGTGGATCAGACGTGAGCGCCGCTCCGATCGCGGCCTTGAGGTCGTTCCAAGCCCGCTGCTCGAGGTCCGCGTCGACGTCGTCAATGCTGATGAAGCTGGTCTTCGCGGCCTCGGTCCACGCCTTGACGGCCTCTATGACTGGCTGGTCGGCTACCCGTACCGCAACCGTCTGAAGGCGACCCTCGGCCTCGTCGCGCTCCTCGATCAAGTCGGGATCAAGCTGGGCATCGACGTCGCTCTTGGCCTCAAGGCCGCTGCGTCCAAGGGGTGGTGCAGCGGCTTTGGTTCGCAGAGCCTGACCGTAGCGGCGCTGCGCACCCCGCAACTGCAGCGCTGCATCTTGGATTGCCTCAAGCGCTATCCGGCGCCGGCCAGTCTCACGGGTGGCCTGCTCTCGGTTGCTCACCGCCCAGGAGTTGCCCACAGCAACGACCACCGCCACCGCGGCGGAGATGATGGCGCCGATCAACGCCGCCGTCACCTTGTACCTCGGGTGGCCACCTCAAGCCCGGCGCCGTCTTTCACGACGACCCACCACTCGTCGAGGTCGTGCATGTCGCAGCCCGAACGAACGCCACGTGCTGGTTCTACACGAGGTGTTGACCACCGTTGTTTCATGGGTCGGCGCGAGGTACACCAGCCTGACCACATGCCTCATCGCGCCGGACGTCCGGGGTCGTGCCGAGCCCGTGCGCCGCAGGGCGAGCACCCCGCCGAGCGGATCGAGGACGAACGGCTGCTGCGCCAGCTTCGACCCCGGAGACATCGGCAGCGCAAGCCCGCTCGCGTCGTCCAGCAGCCGGAAGTCCGCGTCAGCTGCGGCCATCGCGTTCGCCACGTCGAGGCGGAGACACCGCTGATCACCGTGGTGTCGGTGCCGATCAGGGAGGTGCTGAGGTCGGCCTCCGACTGCCGCCACGCCGCCAGCGCACGCAGGCCGAGCGCGACATAGCGGGGGTCGGGCCTCGTAGCACCGGACGTCGACGTCCTGTCCGACCAGTTCGTGCGCGGTGGCGAGCCCGACGATGCCTGCCCCGATGACGCGCAACGCGCACGGGCGCCACGCTACGACTACGAAGGGTCGTCGCGCGGCGCCCGTTTCGTGCGGCCCAGTTCTTGGTCAGCGCGGTGTCAGTGACGCGGCAGGCTGGCGATGGTGAAGGGCGGGGGGCCCCCGAAGTCCGCGTTCACCACCAGGTACCGGTTCTCGGCGGCGTCGACGGTCGACGGTCCGCGCAGGTTCGGGTCCGTCTGGATCCGCTCGACCCGCCCGGTCCGACCTTCGTTGCGGAGGTCAGCGAAGACCAGCCGCGGAGTCGGCGTGCCCGTGACCACGACCAACCGACCGCGGTCGAGCAGCAGGCCGTCACCGCCGACCACGTTCAGCCCGCGGACCTGCTGGATGGCCGGCGCAGCCCCCCGCCGTCGCGAGTTGTTGAGCGCGATCCGGTAGAAGTTGCCGGTGTTGGTCTGCACCACGACCAGGGTTTGGTCGTTCAACGCCACGATGCCGTTGAGGTTGAACACGCCCGGCGTGGTGTCGAAGGGGATCGAACTGCCGACCGGGATTCCCTCGGGGGTGCCGCTCCCGGCGCGCACCTGACGCGCGGTCACGTGCCAGATGAAGGGCCGCACCGAGTCGGTGGCATAGACGTCGCCGTCCCCGGTGATCACGAGGTCGTTGATGAAGCCGCCGCGTCCGGTGTTGAACGAGGCGATCTGGCGCCGCGCGGCGATGCTGTAAAGGCGGATCGAGCCGGTGGTGCCGCCGGCGACGAACAGCACGCCACGGCGTTCGTGCATCCCGACCGAGGACGTGCCGGTCTGCGGGATGAAGGGGCGGACCAGGGGGTCGTTCAGCCGTCCGCGGTAGATGGTCCCGTCGTTGACCGACCCGGTGTAGAAGCTCCGGGTCTGCGGGTCGAACGTGATGCCTTCGGGGTTGCCGTGCTCGGGGTTGGTCAGCGTGTAGACCCTGGGCCTCGACCTGTCCGACTGCCTGTGGTCGGACGTGGCGTTCGAGGTGCCGCTGAGCAGCACGGGGCTGCTGAGCACGCCGGCTGCCAGTACGGCAGCGGCGGCCCGTCGGTAGAAGCGCACGTGTTTCTCCTCGCGTCGAAAAGCGTTTCTCCGACACAGCCTCGACGTTGGTGATTGAACGCGCAACCTGCCCGGAAGGGCTAGTACCCCGACCCGCGACCGCGTTAGGCGCCACCGTCGAAGTAGTGCGCGAGGCCCTCGCGAAAGACAGGTTCGGCCGGTTCGCTCCGTCCGAAGAGGGTCATCGAGGAGCGGAGCTCAGCCGACCAGCGGCGCAGGCGCTACCGGAGCCTGGCTCGGCGAGCGGCTACGCCGCGGACGCGAGGGACAGCGGCTCACGCTCAAACCCGTTGAGGTGCCGTCGCATGGCGGGTTCAAGCCGGTCACGCTCGCGTCCTACGAACGTGTTGACCAGGCGCTCAACGTCGAAGGCGCGGCGGAGCTCGAGTGGCTGTACGGGCTGCCGCTCACAGAGCTCCTGTCGGACGACTGACGCCTGCTTCCGCCCGGCCGGTCACGGTCCTGGTCACGCCGGTGGTCACAGACCCACTCGGACGAATCAAGATTCAGCAGGACTCAGGAGGTGCGACCTCAGCGTTGACCTGCCCGAACGGCCTCTGATCCGTACTTGGACGGACGGGCCAGGACGCCAGGGAGGCGAGTTCAAATCCCACCTCCACCGCCATCAGCTTTTCGAGAAGTAGCAGGTCCGCGCCCTGGAGTCAGCGGTCGGACGACTTCAGCATCCGTGTTGGTCACCGCGGCTCGTCAGTTTGGGCTAGAGATGTAGTTGCTCATCAACTGTCTCGCTGCCTTGCGCGAGCGGCGGCTGTTGAACCGTCGCTAGTGAGTGCCCGCCGCTTCGCTCGCCGTCTATTCGCCGCTGAGCTCACGGTCGTCGGTCTCGTAGTCGTTGGGCGGTCAGCCCAATCCTCGCCCTCGGGCCGGTTGGCGCGGACAAGCCGCGCGCCACTACTAGGGCCGGTATCGCCAGTACGAGCGGTGATCGCAGCGGACCCTCGGGTCCGAAGGCTCGGACGGCTTCGTTGACGCCAGATTTGATGAGTTGAAGGGTTGCATTCATTCACCAGGTCATGGCAGAACGTTGCCCGACGCAATGCAGCTTTGAGCCGCCGATCCCGCGCGGCCTCTTCGCAGTTCCCCTATCGGGTGTCGCTCTCATTCGGGAGGTCCCGTGCAGCACCGTCGGCTCGTTGGATGGGTTGCCGCCACATCAGCCGCTGTCGTATCGAGCGTGTGCATCTTCGGCTCGACGTCGCCTGCGGTCGCACGCGACAGTGTCGCGACTCGACTGGCCAAGGGCGAGATTCGGGTGGAGAAGGTGCAGGCCGGCTCGGTGACCAGAACGCTGCCGGCGATCTCCTCGGCGGTGGCTGTCACAGCAGCCGATGCACGAGCAGAAGAGAGCGATGCGGCTTCCGGCGGTGAGGCACCCATCGGGGTGGCGGGAGCGGGCACGACGCCGGGAACCCTTGGGTGCAGCCGGCGTGACTCGCGCGGCAACGCCCGGGTGAACCAGGACTGCACCTTCCGCCGGCAGGCTGAGGAGCTGGTTACCTTCAACCCGACCGACCCGAACAACCTCGTGGCCGGGCAGAACGACAGCCGGGTCGGTTACAACCAGTGCGGCATCGACTGGTCGGTGGACAACGGGCGGCACTGGGGCGACCTGCTTCCGCCGTTCCGGCAGCGGCAGAACAACCCGGCGCACGAAGAGCCGACCCCCGGTGACCCGAACCGGCACACCCTGAACGGCGGCCCGGGCACCGACCACACCTACGACGCCGCGAGTGACCCGGCGGCCGCTTTCGACTCCAGCGGCAACGCCTACTTCAGCTGCATCGCGTTCGACATCGCCTCGAACGCGAGCCTGGTCTACGTCACCCAGTCGCCGGCATTCGCCAAGGGCTCGTACTTCCACAACCTCGCCGCCGATGGACGGCGTTACATCGTCGCCGAGGACAACAGTCCCCTCGTCTTCCACGACAAAGAATTCATCGCAGCCGACGCGAACCGCAACAGCCCCAACCGGGACAACGTGTACATCACCTGGACCGCGTTCAAGTTCGACCCCCGGTGCGGCGCCCCGCCGGACGGCACGCCCCAGCAATGCGAGTCGCCGATCTTCGGCGCCATGTCGACCGACCACGGACACACCTGGTCCACACCGGAAGAGGTCAGCGGCACGTCAGCGGCGCTGTGCTCGTTCGGCACACTGAACAACCCGATCGGCTCGGGCCCCAACGCCTGCAACCAAGATCAGGGCTCAGATCCCAGGACGCTCCCCAACGGAGACCTGCAGGTGGTCTTCAACAACGGAAACGCCGCCTCGGGTAACAACCCCAACAGCCAGCAGCTGGGAGTGCACTGCCGCCCCACCGGAAGCTCACCCGCAGGAACAGCGCACCTGAACTGCGCCGCACCCAGCAAGGTCGGCAACGACGTCTCCCTCGGCGAACCGACCTGCGACTTCGGCCGCGGACCCGAGGAGTGCGTCCCCGGACCCGACATCCGCACCGACGACTACCCACGCATCGCCAACGCTCCCGACGGCAACAGCAACCACCTGTACGCGACCTGGCAGGACTACCGCAACGGCGAATACGACATCCAGCTGTCCCAGTCCCTGGACGGTGGACTGACCTGGCATGAGACCGGCACGGTGAACCCGGACCGCGGGCTGGACCACTACTTCCCCGCAGTGGCTCTCGCACGCGTTCCCAGAGACAGGGTCGGCGACAGCTACTACCGCTCGGGCCGAGTGCCGGCAGAGAACACCGCACCAACGGACGGCTTCAAGCCAGGCCGCGACCCGG
>JAVEDQ010000213.1 GCA_030840885.1 Frankiaceae bacterium | reverse complement strand
CTCCCCGCGCTCAGCACGACGAGCTCGCCGCGAGTTCAGGCGGCCCTCACCGGCGACCCGGTCATTGCGACGGTCGGGGACATCGCGTGCGACCCGGCAAACTCCGGATACAACGGCGGCGACGGCGACGCGACCGACTGCCGGCAGAAGGCGACCGCGAACCTGCTCGCGCTGGGCGGCGCCGTCGGTCCGGTCGACGCGGTCCTGCCGCTCGGTGACGAGCAGTACAACTGCGGCGGCCTGAGCGCCTTCCAGCAGGTCTACAACCCGACCTGGGGGGCGCAGAAAGCCGTCACGAATCCCGTTCCGGGCAACCACGAATACCAGACCAGCGGCGGCACGAACTGCCCGAGCGCCCACAACGCGAGCGCGTACTTCAGCTACTTCGGGGCGAGCGCCGGCGACCCGGCCAAGGGCTACTACAGCTTCAACCTCGGGGCCTGGCACATCGTCGCGCTGAATTCCGAACTCTGTTATGGGCAGTCCCCCTACAACCAGTCCCCCATCGGCGGAACTGCCGGATGCGGCGCGGGTAGTGCGCAGGAGACCTGGCTCAAGACCGACCTGGCCACGAACAAGACGGCCTGCACCATGGCCTACTGGCACGAGCCGCGGTGGTACTCGTACGGCGGCGGAAGCGACGACACGACGGACGCGTGGATGAAGGACCTCTACGCCGCCAAGGCCGACGTCGTCCTCACCGGCCACCAGCACTTCTACGAGCGGTTCGCTCAGCAGAACCCCGCCGGCGGGCTCGACACGGCCAACGGCATCCGACAGTTCATCGTGGGCACCGGCGGCGAGAGCTTCATGCCATTGCGGTCGCCGCGGAACGCCAACAGCCAGGCCTCCAACGACAACACCTTCGGCGTCCTGAAGATGGGACTGCACGCTGCCAGCTACGACTTCAATTTCGTGCCGATCGCGGGGTCCTCCTACACGGACTCGGGTACCACCGCCTGCCACGGCACTCCGGCAGCTGACACCACGCCGCCGACCACGACCGCCACGCTCTCGCCGGCCGCTAATGCGAGCGGCTGGAACAACACCACACCGGTATCCGTGACGCTGAGCGCGACCGACACCGGCGGCGCCGGCGTCGACAAGACCTACTACACGACCGACGGGACGACCCCGACCACCAGCTCGACCATCTACAGCGGGCCCATCCCGGTCAACGCGACGACGACGGTCAAGTTCTTCTCGGTGGACAAAGCCGGCCAAGCCGAGGCAGTGAACAGCAGGCTGGTCCAGGTGGACAAGAACACACCCACCACGTCGATCAGCTGCAACGGGGGGCCGTGCGCCAGCACGTACTCGAGCAGTGTCTCGGTGGCCCTGTCGCCGGCGGACACCGGCGGCTCGGGCGTGGCGCTCACCCGCTACACCACCGACGGTTCCGACCCGAGCTCCAGCTCGACCGCCATCACCTACACCGCACCCTTCTCGGTCGCTTCGACCAGCACCGTCAAGTACATCTCCACCGACAGGGCGGGGAATGTCGAGCCCACCAACTCGCAAGCGATCAGCGTCAACCCGGCGCCAGGTGACACCGTCGCCCCGACGACGGCGATCCGCTGCAACGGCGCCACCTGCTCGTCCGGCTTCTACACCTCGGCCGTCTCCGTGACCCTGACGGCGACCGACACCGGTGGGGCCGGCGTCGCGTCCACCCGCTACACGACCGACGGTTCGGACCCGAGCTCCAGCTCGACCGCCAGGACCTACACCGCACCCTTCTCCGTGGCTTCCACCAGCACGGTGAAGTACCTCTCCACCGACAACGCGGCCAACGCCGAGACGCCACAGTCGCAAGTGGTGCAGGTGGATACCTCCTCCCCGACTACGTCCGTGACCTGCAACGGCGGAGCGTGCGCGACCTGGTACAGGACCTCACCCGTCACCGTCAGCCTGACGGCCAGCGGAATCGGTAGCTCCGGAGTCGGCTCCACGCGCTACACGACGGATGGCACCGACCCGGCCACGAGCTCCACGGCGACGACCTACACGGCGCCGTTCAGCGTCGCCACCACCGCGACCGTGCGAGCCTTCTCAACCAACGGTGCCGGTGGACGGGGTCCGACGGTCAGCCAGGCGGTGCAGATCGACACCGTGGCCCCGACGACGCCCTTCAAGTGCGGCACCGCGGGTGACCCGTGCGGCACCGACGCCTACCCGAGCCCCGTTTTGGTGACGCTGGCGGCGAGCGATGCGGGAGGTTCCGGGCTCGCCAAGACGCGCTACACCGTCGATGGGTCGGACCCGGCGATCAGCCCGACCGCCACCACCTACACGCAGCCGTTCAGCCTGACCACGACCTCGACGGTGAGGGCCTTCTCCAGCGACGTCGCCGGCAACATCGAACCGACCAACAGTCAGGTCATCACGGTCACTCCGGGCAGCGGCGCTCCCGGCACCCTCACGCTGACCCCCACCGACGACAGCTACACGTCGAAGGGCAACCCGACCGGAACCCACCCGAGCGATGCATCGATCAACATCAACGGTGGGACGAGTGAGCGGCGGGCCTACACCAAGTTCACGGTGGCCGGTCTTCCGCCAGGTGCCACGAACGTCACGGCGAGCCTGCGGTTGTACTCCCAGTCCGTGGCACCGAGCACAGTGGTCGTCACCGCCAGCAAGACCGACACGAGCTGGAATGAAGCCACGCTGACATGGAACAACCAGCCGGCCCCCGGACCGGCTCTGTCGACGAAGTCCGGGCTGACGAGCGGCGTGTACAACACCTTCGATGTGACTGGTTTCGTGACCGGGAACGGCACCTACTCGGTGGTGTTGACCGACGCTGACACCACGCAGCGGTTCTTCAACTCCAAGGAAGCCGCCACCAATCGGCCGCAGCTCATCGTGAACTACGTCGGCCCCTAGACGCGCCGCGCGGGTCGGCGCAAACCCCGCCGTCCAGACCGCCGTCGACAACCCCCAGGCGACGGAGGTCTGGGCGGCGGCCTGGCGTCGAGGCCTCATGTCTCTTGCCCGGACTCGGAACCTGCTCGGGCGTATCTCCGCGGGCTCGACCTCCTCCCCCTCTATGACAAGTGGGACGGAGCGACAGCGGCTCCGGCCCGCGTGATGGTGAGGAAAGCGGTGGTGACGTGACCCTGGGATCACTCGACCTGGCCCGGCTGTTGTTCGCACTGGCCCTGCTGTTGGTGTCGGCGCACGTCGTCGGTGCCGTCTTCGCGGCGGTGCGCCAACCGCGCGTGATCGGTGAGATCGTCGGCGGGTTACTGCTCGGCCCCACCGTCTTCGGTGGCCTGGCCCCCGGCGTCCAAGCGGAGGTCTTCCCGAAGTCGGGCGTCACCGGCGTGACCGTCGGGGTGTTCTACCAGCTAGGGCTCCTCCTGCTCCTGTTCTGCTCCGGGGTCGAGACCCGGGCCGTCTTTCGGCGGGGCGACGAACGCGCGGTGGGGGCGATCACCGTCGTGGGCATGGCGATTCCCTTCCTACTGGGCCTCGGCCTGGTGCAGGTCCTCAACACGTCGTCGCTCACCGGAACAGCCCACAGCGACACCGCGCTGATTCTTGTCTTCGCCCTGGCGATCGCTGTGACCAGCATTCCGGTGATCTCGCGGATCATGTTCGACCTCGGGATCCTGCACACCAGTTTCGCCCGCATCGTCCTGGGCGTCGCCGTCATCGAGGACACCCTCGTCTACGTCGGCCTGGCGATCGCGGTGGGCATCGCCGGTGCGGCCACCGGCGAGCATGCGGTGGGCGTGCCGGCGCTGCTCGGGCTCGAGCCCGGAACCGCTGCCTCCATCACCTTTCACATCGTCGCGACGCTGGCATTCTTCGCGGTGATGCTGGCGGCGGCTCCCGCTCTCGCCCGCCGCACAGCCAGCTCGCGCATCCGCGTCCTCAGCCTCGGCATCGACAGCCCGATCGCCCAGCAGCTGGTCTTCGTCCTGACAGCGACCCTTGGATGCGTCCTCCTCGGGGTCACGCCGATGCTCGGTGCGTTCCTGGCCGGGATCGTCGCGGCCTCCGTCCCCGGGACGGCAGGGGCGGCGGCCCGAGGAGCGGTGAAGGACTTCGCGTTCGGATTCTTCGTGCCTGTCTACTTCGCCATCGTGGGCCTGCAGCTCGACCTGCTGCACCACTTCAACCCGGTGTTCTTCGCGTGGTTCCTGGGCTTCGCCTGCGCGGCCAAGGCCCTGAGCGTCTACCTCGGCGCGCGCATCGGCGGAGAGTCCTCGAAGTCGGCGCTCAACCTCGCAGTCGCCTTGAACGCCCGCGGCGGCCCGGGCATCGTGCTCGCATCCATCACCTACACGGCTGGGATCATCAACCAGGAGTTCTACGCCTGCCTGGTGCTCATGGCCATCGTCACCTCGTTGGTGGCAGGCTCGTGGCTCGGCCGGGTCGTACGGCTGGGACGAGACCTGCGGCCGCAACCGGTTGTGGTGGCGAACGGCACGAAGCCGTCATCGGACCGCGACAAGCCCGCACTTCCGAGCCCCCGTACGCCGTCGGCTGCGTCCGACATTGGAGCAGCTGCGGTCGATCGGGAACCGCTCCGATGACTACCTGCACCGTGAAAGCGTCCGCCGACCCGGTCGCGTCCGTCCTGTCCACACCACCTGTTGGAGCTCATCCAGTCACCTGACACCTTGCTCTTGTGCGGCCCGGGGGAGCCGCCACCGACACTTCGGAGGCCACGTGAACTCCCGCCTGCTCGCCCTGATCGCCACCGCATCCATCGGCTTCCTCGTCGCCGGCTGCGCGCCGGTAGCGGTGGTCGGCAGTTCGTCGCTCCGCAACGCGTCCCTCGAGGCGGCCGGATCTCCGAGCGCTCCGCCGAACTGCTGGGAGGCTTCCGGCTCCGGGGCGAATGACTACCGGATGTGGCGCTCGCCCATTGCTCACAGCGGGCGCTCCGCAGAGTGGGTCGGCATCTGGAGGAGGACCTCCGGCTCGCGAGGTCTCCGCGTGCAGACGGGGGCAAGTGGGTGCGCTCCTCGCGTCAGGGCAGGTCAGCAGTTCGACTTGAGTGCGTGGTACCAGCTCGTCGGCCACGCCATGATCGCCACCAGCTATCAGACCGCTGACGGCGATTGGCACGCCTGGGTCAGCAGTCCGCCCATGAACGAGGGCACCGGCTGGCACAAAGCATCCTTCCGTACTCCCCCGATGCCGCCGGATGCCTCCCGGTTGAGCTTCGGCCTGACCCTCGACTCCCGCGGTCTCCTCGGAATGGACGACTTCGCGATGACGGAGGTGCCGTCGACGACTTCTCCATCGATCCACGTGGACGGCAGCCAGCTGAAGGACGAGAACGGACAGCCGGTGCAGCTCCGCGGCGTGAACGTCTCCGGAACCCAGTACGCCTGCACCAGCCCCGTGAGGGACGACTCCGATCCGGGGAACCCAAAGATCGAGATCGGCTACGGCATCTTCGATCCCCCGTCCCAAGCCGACCCCGGTGTCATGGATGCGAACATCACGGCAATGAAGAGCTGGCACGTCAACGCGGTTCGCATTTCGCTGAACGAGGACTGCTGGCTCGGGATCAACGGCGTGCAGCCTCAGTTCTCCGGCCCCCAATACCAGGCGGCGATCACGGACTACGTCAACCGGATCTTGGCCCAAGGCATGTACGTCATCCTCGACCTGGCTTTCACCGCCCCCGGCACAGAACTCGCGACCTACGACAACGGCACCGCCCCAATGGCCGACCGCGACCACTCCCCGCACTTCTGGTCCAGCGTCGCGGCAACGTTCCAGCACAGCCCAGGGGTGCTGTTCGACCTCTACAACGAACCCCATCCCGACGGCAACCAGAACACCACCGCGGCGTGGCAGTGCGTCCGCGACGGCGGCACCTGCGCGGGCGTCCCGTTCACAGCGGCAGGTAGCCAGACGATGCTGGACGCCGTCCGCGCGGCCGGTGCCAGCAACGTCGTGCTCGTGGGTGGGCCGCAGTACGCCGGTGTCCTCGACCAGTGGTCCGCTTACAAGCCTGCTGACCCGCTCGGCCAGCTGGCCGCGTCAAGCCACATCTACTTCAACACCCCGGGAACTCTGGAATCCCAGGACTGGTCGCCCTGCTACCAGCAGTCCTGCTGGGAGAGTCAGATTGCACCCCTGGCCAAGGACGTGCCGGTGGTCATCGGCGAGTTCGGTGAACACGACTGCGCGTTCGACCTTCTCGACGGCAGCGGCGTCGTGCCCGAACCCCAGCAGCCGCTGCTCGACTGGGCCGACAAGGCCGGCGTGAGCTACCTCGCCTGGGCCTGGTTCGCCGGCAACTGCGCTGGCGAGCCAGCGCTCATCAGCGACTACAGCGGGGCTCCGACGGCATACGGGGCCGGCGTCCATGACCACCTCGTCAACCACCCTTGAGCCCCGCCGACCTGTATCCGCTGAAGGAGGCGGTTGCCGTATCAGGAGGCGGCCGAGCCAGGTCTCCTAGTCAGGCGACCGGACCTGCGGTCCCGACTCGGGGGTGACCACGTGACAGAGACGCCGGAGCGAACGTCCTCGCCCGCCTTACCGGCACCGCACGGCGGGCGATTGGTCGACCTGACGATCGACGCTGGGGCACCTGACGCCGACCGCCTCCGGCATCCGACTCTGCTCCTGACCCCTCAACAACTGTGTGACCTCGAGCTCCTGGCCATTGGGGGCTTCTCCCCGCTCACGGGGTTTCTGGGCGCGGCCGACTACGCATCGGTATGCGCGGACATGCGCCTCACGAATGGCCTGCTGTGGCCGATTCCGGTCGTCCTGGAGGTGCCGGCGGAATGTGCACGTGGCCTCCGCCTCGGGAGTCGCCTCAACCTGGTCGGGCCGGACGGACAGCTACTCGCCGTCCAGCACGTCGAGGAGAAGTGGTGGCGTGACCGGCGGGCCGAAGCGGGCGCCGTGTTCGGCACCACGGATCTCGTGCATGCCGGTGTGAAACGCCTGCTGAACGGACCCGACGGGGTGTGTCTGGCGGGGCACCTCGAGATGGTCCGCCACCCGCGGCACTCGGACTTCCCGCTGCTCCGCCGAACCCCGGCAGAGCTGCGACGCGAGTTCGCCACCCGGGGGTGGCGGAAGGTCGTGGCGTTCCAGACTCGCAATCCGATGCACCGAGCCCACCTCGAATTGACGCTCCGGGCAGCGGAGCAGGCCGGAGCGCATATCCTGCTGCATCCGGTCGTCGGCCTCACCAAGCCTGGGGACGTTGATTACCGCATCCGGGTTCGCTGCTACCGAGCGCTCTTGCCCTCCTACCCGCCGGACACGGCGCTGTTGTCGCTGTTGCCACTGGCCATGCGGATGGCGGGGCCGCGTGAGGCGCTGTGGCACGCGATCATTCGCAAGAACTTCGGCGCCTCGCATCTGATCGTCGGGCGCGACCATGCCGGTCCCGGTAACGATCGGTCCGGCCGGCCGTTCTACGCGCCCTACGCATCGCAGGAGCTGGTGCGACGGCACGAGCAGGAGCTCGGGATCCGGATGCTCTCGTTCCCCAAGCTGGTCTACGTCGAGGAACTCGACCGGTACATGCCCGAGGACCAGGTGCCAGCAGGGGCCCGTGCCTTCGCGATCTCCGGTACCGAGCAACGGCGCCGGCTGGCGGATGGCGAGCCCCTCCCGCCCTGGTTCACGCCTCCGTCGGTGGCGGAGGAGCTCCAGGCTGCCTTCCGCATCCCTCATCAGCGGTCGCGCTGATTTGTGCCGGGGCCAATGGTCGAGGGCGGCACATCGGCTGCCCGTTGTGCGTTGAGGGTGATGAAGGCGCTTTTTCGCGCCTGAGAGGAAGGGGCCACCCCCATGACCGCCGTAGTCACCACAGTCCTAATCATCGCATTCGTCCTCCTGCTCCTGGTGGCCGCCAGCGTGCGGATGGTCCAGCAGTACGAGCGCGGCGTCGTCCTGCGCTTCGGCCGTCTGCTGCCCGACGTCCGTCAGCCGGGGCTGCGCCTGATCATCCCGTTCGTCGACCGCATGCGGAAGATCTCGATCCAGACGATCGTCCTCGACGTGCCGACGCAGGGCACCATCACCCGCGACAACGTCACCATCGGCGTCGACGCCGTCGTCTACTTCCGCGTCGTCGACCCGGTGCGTGCGCTGATCAACGTGCAGTACTACCTGCACGCCACCTCGCAGGTGTCACAGACCTCGCTCCGGTCGGTCATCGGCCGTGCGGACCTCGACACGCTGCTCTCCGACCGCGAGCAGATCAACGGAGAGCTCAAGGCCGTGATCGACGCACCGACCGAGGAATGGGGCATCAGCATCGACCGCGTCGAGATCAAGGACATCTCGCTGCCCGAGGGCATGCGCCGCTCCATGAGCCGGCAGGCCGAGGCCGAGCGTGAGCGTCGTGCCCGCGTCATCGCCGCCGACGGTGAGTTCCAGGCCTCCACGAAGCTCTCCGAGGCCGCGTCCGCCATGAGCGCGACCCCCGGAGCGCTCCAGCTGCGCCTGCTGCAGACCGTCGCCGACGTCGCGTCGGAGAAGAACAGCACGCTGGTCATGCCGTTCCCGGTCGAGCTGCTGCGCTTCTTCGAGCGGGCCGCCGGCACCGACGGTCCGGACCATGCGGCTCCTTCGGTGACTGCGCCGGTGACCGCACCAGCGACTGGGCCAGCCACCGCGCCGGTGACTGCTCCGACGCCGGTCGTCGACCTCACCGCCGCGGACCTCATCACCCAGGGCGACGCCCCCGCCAACGCCTGAAGGCAGTACAGCAGGGCCTACCAGAGGTGCCCGGGGAGGTCGCCGACGAGGACGGCGAGCTCGCCGTGCACCCGGGCGGCATAGGCACGCGCGGCCCGCTCCTCGAACTCCTCCGGCGAGAGACGCCCGTCCTGCAGCGCGCGGACGAGGCGGTCGACGACCGCTTCCCGCTCGGAGTTCGAGGCGCGGGTGTCGGGGTGCACGGCGCCCCCTTCCAGCGATGTCCGGGCGCAACGGTCCGGCCCGACGATAGGCCGAATGCCCTGGCAGCAGCAGGAATCGGCCTCGTCAGGGTCAACGGACGGCAGCGTTACCTTGTTGCCTGGAATCCCGCACCGCGGACGAGTAGCAGCTGGGGCAGCGTTCCCACCCCTGCTTGGCGGCCCAGGCGGGTGCCGGCTGCTGCCGACGGTGCGCGCGATGACGCGCCCGGCGCCGCAGCCGCAGCACCAGCGCTGACGCGTCCGTCCCCGGCCGGCCCACCCAACCGCTGCGGCAGTCGTCGCAGCGGCGCTTACGAGCTGTCGCACCGGCGCCCGGGTCGCCGAAGCCCACCTGCGGCGCCGGGGACGCAGAGGACGCCGAGGACGCCGAGGACGCTGCGGACGCGGGTGCGCCGGTCCGCGAGCTCCCGCGTCCGCGTGCGAGCCGCACCAGGCGCAGCAGCCCGAGCACGACGAGTTGCAGGATCAGCGCCACGACGAGGACGTCCAGTAGCAGCAGCAGAACCGACACCAGTGTCGCCATCAACCAAGTGTGACCGACCAATCGCCGGAATGGCGAGGCAGCGGCGCCTCAGGGGCGGGGCGGCGCTTTGGAGCGGTCGAACCATAGGACGACGGCCATGGCGAACGCCGTCAGCGAGAGCAGATCGGCCACCGTCAGGCCGTGATCGGCGTCGAACTTGAGGAGGATCGCTCCCTCGACCGGCCCGTTGACGAGCAACCAGACGACGCCGAGCACCACCAGGATGGCGGCCAGCACCCGACGGTTCGTCACTCCGCCATCTTCGTGGACGGAGATGTCAGCCAGATCAGCTGGAGCTGTCGGTGTAGTCGCCGGGCTGCAGGACGCCGGAGACGATCATCCGCTGCGCCGCCGAGAAGCGGGGGTTGCACGTGGTCAGCGTCAGCAGACGCTGCGTCGGCGTGACGCCGGGCTGCGCCGGCACCGGCAACAGCACCTCGGCGGCGTCCGGCGAGACGATCCGGGTACCGGTGATGCGGTAGTGGTAGGTGCGGAACCGGACCTGGACGTCGACGACGTCACCCGGCCGGAGCTGGTCGATGTTGCTGAACGGCGCGCCGTAGGTGGTCCGGTGCCCGGAGACCACGAGGTTGCCGACCTGGCCGGGCAGCGCGGTCTTCGGGTAGTGCCCGGGGCCCTTCTTCAGGTCCTCGTGCGTCACTCCCTCGACGACGACGCGGGAGTAGTCGGCGCCGAGCTTCGGGATGTGCACGACCGCGATCGGCTGGCCCTCCACCGGCGTCACCACCGGGTCCGGACCGTTCGGGCGCACCGGCCCGGCACCTGACCACGCCTTGTCCAGCTGGTTCTGCAGCCCACGCTGCGTCGAGGCGGCGCGCAGGTCGGTCACCTTCAGCTCGTAGACCGCGAACAGCAGCACGACGATGCCGAAGGTGATCATCAGTTCGCCGACGATCTGCACGAGCAGTCGGACCACGTCGCCGGCGCTCCGCCCACGAGGGGACGGGGCCGCCGCAGCGGGGGCCTCGGTGCGCACGGTCATGGGTCCATTATCGGGTCGGTGCGACGGTTGGCGACCACCGCGTCACCGCGACAAGAGATCACCGCGAATGCGCGCAGTGCAGTTCTGGACATGAGCTGGTCACCTGTCACCCGATCGGGCGCTCAGCCGGCCGGGTGAATTTGCCGATCAGGGTGGCGCGATTCCCCCAGGTCTGCGTTACTGTGTGTACATACCTTTGGGGGGTGGCGAGATGAACCGACGGATGATCCGCGGAGTTGTTGCTGGCGGCGCTGTCGCAGTCAGCGTCCTGGCTGGTGGAACGGCCTTCGCAAGTGATAACGGTGGCGGCGCCGCTTACGGTGGCGTGAGCAACAGTGGCGGAGCCACTACGCCCGGCAACACCTCGGGTGGCGGCGCCGGCACCACCGGTACCACGACCAGCACGACCACGACCAGTGGCGGTGCGGTCGAGAGCGGCGGCGGGGCCACCTCCTCTGGCTCCGGCAGCTCCGGCAGCCTGCCGTTCACGGGCTTCGAGCTCGCGACGGCCCTCGCGCTCGGCATCGGCGCCATCGGTGCCGGCAGCGTTGTCGTCGTCGCCTCGCGCAAGCGCGCCGGCGGCTCGGCCCTCGCCTGAGCGGACCGTCCCACCGTCAGGATGACGGATACGGCATCCTGATCACGTGAGCACACAACGACGGCGACCCCTGCTTCCTGCGGGGGTCGCCGTCGTTGTGTTCTTCCTGGTACTCGGGTGGCTCGGGCTCACTGCCTTTCTCGCCCGCAGCCACCTCGTCGACGTCCGCAGCGAGGTCACGCGCCTGCAGAAGGACGTCTCCGCAGGCAACACCGATCGGCTGACACCAGGTCTGGCCTCGATCCAGGCCGACGCGGCCTCCGCGCGGCGGTGGACGAGCGACCCGATCTGGTGGCTGGCGTCCCACGTGCCCGTCCTCGGTCACACCTTCGCCGCCAGCAGCGGGCTCGCCAAGGCGACCGACCAGTTGGCCTCGCACGCACTTCCGCCACTCGTCGACGCCGGCAACCAACTCAGCCCGGCGCAGGTCCGCCGGAAGGACGGCACGGTCGAGCTCGCGCGACTGACAGCAGCCGCGCCCCCGCTGGCCGCCGCCGACAGCGCACTCGCCGATGCCCGGACCACCGTCGCTGCCCTGCCGTCGACGGGCCTGGTCGCGCCGGTGGCGACCGCTCGCGAGCAGTTCGCCACCCAGCTCACCGACCTCGCGGGCAGCCTGGACGCCGCAACCCGGGCAGCCCGGGTGGGTCCCGCCATGCTCGGCGAGAACGGCCCGCGCCGCTATCTGGTGATTTTCCAGAACCCAGCTGAGGCGCGGGGCACCGGGGGGCTCGCCGGCTCGTTCGCCGTGGTGAGGGCCGACAACGGCAAGCTCAGCCGCGAGCGCACCGGGAGCGACAGCGAGCTGATCGACGCACCCCGCCCCGTGGTGGACCTCGGCCCCGACTTCGACGCCCAGTGGCGTAAGGCGGACGGCGACCGCGGGTGGCGCAACGCGAACTTCACCCCGCACTACCCGTGGGCTGCGGAGATCTGGCAGAAGCTGTGGGAACGGCAGAGCGGCGAGCGCATCGACGGTGTCATCACCCTCGACCCGCTGGCCCTCGGCTACCTGCTGAAGGTCACCGGGCCTGTCACCCTCAGCGACGGTGAGGTGCTCACGGGAGACAACGTCGCGACCTGGGCGTTGTCCACCGAGTACTTCAAATACGCCGATGACAACGAACGCCGGAAAGATCTCCTCACGGAACTCGGCGAAAAGGCGTTCGACCGGATCAAAGACGGCAACGGCAGTAGCGCGGCCCTCTTGAAGGCGATGGGCCGCGCGGCCGGGGAGCACCGCATCCTGTTCTGGGCCGCGCGTCCGGAGGAGCAGGCCTCGATCCTCGGGACGCCGATCGCCGGCACCGTCCTCGACACTCCGGGGCCGATCGCCGCTCTCGTCCTCAACAACGGCGGCACCGGCAAGGGTGACTACTACGTCGACCGCACGCTGACCTACCAGGTCCTGTCATGCGGCGACCGCACGCGGCGCGTCCGGGCCACCATCGCCATGAAGAACAACGCTCCCTCATCGGGTCTGCCGGCCTACGTCGGCTTTCGGGTCGACCGGCCCTCACGACCGAGCGGGCAGACCCGCACCTTCGTGAACTACTACGCCTCGAGCGGCGCGGTTCTGACGGGAGCCTCCGTCGACGGGAAGGCGGCCACGGTCCAGGTGGGCCAGGAGCGAACTCACCCGGACTTCACCTTTGACGTCGAGATCAACCCCGGCTCCACCAAGACCATGGTTCTCGAATACGACGAGCCGAGGACATCAGCGCACCTGACGGTGCCGGTGCAGCCGCTCGCCCGACCGATGACCGTCCGAATCGCCGACTCCTGCTGAAGCCGGTCTTCCGGCCTGCCTCTCCCGGAGCGGGACCTTTCGCCGATGGAAGGCCATGGCCATGCGACCAGCACATGGGTTCGCTCCAGCGCGGCGCCGTCCCCGCCGCCTGTCCGCGGCGACTCTGACCGCTGCCCTCGCCCTGCCACTGCTGCTGGGCGCCTGCGGCTCCCACCACGCCACCAAGCCAGCGAACCGGCCAACCGCCGCACCGGCCCCGCCCTCGCTGCGCGCCGCTCCGGCGGCCGCCGACGACCCGAACGACGGTGGTGACTCGACGTTGCCACCACTGGCCCGCAGGCCGGTGGCCCCCGCGGCAGCACGCGCCGCGTCGAAGGCATCCGTACCGACCGTGACCACCACGCAGGCGCCCCCGACCGGTACTTCTGCCGCTCCGGCGGCACCGCCGGGCTGTGCGCTCGACGGTTACGCGGCCCCGGACCCCGCGCGCCCCGTCGTGGCGCTCACCTTCGACCTCGCACCCGACCACCGGTCGGTCAGCGGCACCGAGCACGTCCGCTTCACCCCCGACCGCTCCGTCACCGAGTTGGTCTTCCGGCTGTGGCCGAACGGACCCGAGGGCTACCGCAAGGACGCCTCGCTCCGGGTGGGCACCGCGACCAGCCCGGACGCGTTGCCCTTCCGCACCAGCTCCGCCGGCGGCCGCCCCGGCACCCAGGGGACGCTGCTGACCATCCCCCTCGGCCGCACCGCCCCCGCCGGCGAGCCGATCGAAGCCGACCTGGCCTTCACCCTGACCTTGCCGACGGCGACCTGGGACCGCTACGGCACCGACGGCCGCACCGCCTTCTGGGGTTCCGGCCACCCGATGCTCGCCTGGCAGCGCGACGTCGGCTGGGTCCGCGACAACGCCTCGCCGCTGCCCGGTGAAACCCAGGACAGCGAGGCCGCCGCTACGACCGTCGCGGTCACGGCGCCGACGGGCGACACGGTGCTCGCCCCCGGCGCCGGCGACGATCCCGTCCCGGCGGAACCGGGCCGGACGCTGTGGCGGTTCTCGGCGGACGCCGTCCGCGACGTGGCCGTGGTCGTCGGACCGCTCGCCACCGAGAGCTCCACGATGACGATCGCCGGCAAGAACGTCCGCATCGTCGCCGCCGTCGCCCCCGGCCTGCCGGCCGCTCCCCAGAATGCTCTGAACACCGGCCTGCTGATGGCGGAGACCCGCCGGGCCCTACCCGTGCTCGCCGCGACCTTCGGACCGGTGCCGTTCGGGACCATCCGCGTGGTGGGGGTGCCGGGAATCGTCGCCTCCGGGCTCGAGTACCCGGGGATGGCCTGGGTGCTGCCGCAGCCGGACGCGGCGAGCGCCCGTGTCGTCACCACGCACGAGCTTGCCCACCAGTGGTTCTACGCGCTGGTCGGCAACAACCAGGCCGAGCACCCGTGGCTCGACGAGGCGTTCGCGACCTACGCCGAGTCCCTCGTCGACGACAACGCCGTTGCCTACGAGACACCGCTCGGCCTCGACCGGCTCGACCGCTCGATGGCCGCCTTCGGCACCGACTACGACCTGCTTCAGTCCGTCGTCTACGGCACCGGACCCACGGCCCTGCACGCGGCGCGGGCAGCCGTCGGGTCGGCGGCCTTCGATGCCGCGGTGCGCTGCTACGTACGCACCAACGCCTGGTCGGTGGCCTCGCCGGCATCGGTCGCGGCGGCCTTCGACGAACTGCCGGCGGCGACGGCCGTCCTGCGCAAGGCCGGCGCGTTGCCCTAGGTCGGTCGAGCGCCCGTCACCCTCACTTGGCGAGCGCGGCCACCCGCGCGCGCTGGTCGTCATCGAAGACGGCGTCGCCCGCGGCGGCGTTCTCCGCGGCCCGCTCCCGCTTCGACGTCGCCGG
>JAVEDQ010000149.1 GCA_030840885.1 Frankiaceae bacterium | reverse complement strand
GGTGCCGCGAGCGCGCCGATCTTCTCGTCCTCGTCGTGGTCCGGGTGCCCGCTCGCGGCCCGGCCGTGCCCGCTCACGTGCACGGCGACGTCGGAGCGCAACGTCCCCGAGAACACCCGCACCAGGGAGAGTCGACCGACGTAGGGGTCGGTCGTCGTCTTGACCACCTCGGCGAGCAGCGGCCCGTCGGGATCGGCGCCGGCCAACGCCGGACCTCGGCTGCCGTCGGGCCGGGTCAGCTCGGGCAGGACGTGCTCCTGCGGGGACGGGAAGCCGTCGGTGACGACCTCCAGGATCTCGGCGCTGCCCAGACCGTCGAGCGCGCAGGCGGCCAGCACGGGATGGAAGCTCGCGTGGGCGACGGCGGCCTCGAGGTCGGAGATGAGCGTGCCGACGTCGATCTGCTCGCCGGCGAGGTAGCGATCCATCAGCGACTCGTCCTCGCTCTCGGCGATGATCGCCTCGATGAGAGCGTTGCGGGCGTCGTCGCGCAGGCCGGACTCCTCGTCCAGCGCCTCCCGCGGGGAGCGGACCCCGCCCGCGTACTCGAACACTGTCCCGGACAGCAGGCCGACCAGGCCGGGCACCGGACTGTCCTCGGCCGGACGCGCGAGCGGGAGGTAGAGCGGCATCACGCCGGCGCCGAAGGCTTCCTGACAACCGGCCACCGCCTGCTCGAAATCGGCGCGGGGCGAGTCGAGCTTGGTCACGACGATCGCGCGGGGCATTCCGACGGCCGCGCACTCCTCCCAGAGCAGGCGTGTGGCGTCGTCCACGCCGTCGACCGCGCTCACGACGAACAGCGCGGCATCGGCGGCTCGCAGGCCGGCGCGCAGGTCTCCGACGAAGTCGGCGTACCCGGGGGTGTCGATGAAGTTGATCTTGACCGTGCCGGAGGCGCCGTCCACGAGGCAGGGCGCGACGGTCAGGTTCACGCTGCGCTGCTGACGTCGTTCGCTGTCGTCGAAGTCGCTGACGGTGGTGCCGGCGCCCACCGAACCGGCTCGGGGGATGGCGCCGGCCACGGCGAGCAGACACTCGACCAGGGTCGTCTTACCGGCGCCGGAGTCGCCGACGAGGGCGACGTTGCGGACAGTCGTCCCCGGTGCCGCCGTCCCGGGTGGTGCCGCGGCCCCGCGCGTGTTCCGCTCGCGGGCAGATCGGGTGCCGGGTCGGTCGCCTGCCGCTGCGCGACCGACCCCGGGGTCATCTCCGGGCGTGGCGGCCCTCGTCCGGGCTCCGGGGTTGCGCGTCATGGCGGACCTCCTCGAGCCGCACCATCTCCTCGAGCCACACCAGTGCGACCCCGACGATGCGATGCCGGAAGGGTGTACCTGTGGGACGCCGAGCACAAGAGACCCGGGGACGGCCCGTTCGCGGTGCCGCGCCGGAGTTTCGCTCGATGTATCGGGCCGATGCATCGGTTACGCTGGTATCGCAAGAGCACGCAGGGCGAGCCGCGGGAGGACTGGGCCACATGCTCGCATCGAAAGCACGACCACAGATCGCACGGATCCTCGATCCGCTGGGTCAGCGGCTGGCTCGGACCAACCTCTCACCAGATGTCGTCACGGTCGTGGGCACGCTCGGCGTGTCGGCGGCCGCCCTGGCGTTCTTCCCCAGGGGCGTCTTCTTCTGGGGGACGATCGTCATCGTCCTGTTCGTCTTCTCCGACATGCTCGACGGCCTCATCGCCCGTCACCGCGGGGTCAGCAGCACCTGGGGTGCGCTCCTCGACAGCTCGATGGACCGTGTCGCCGACTCGGCGATCTTCGGCGCCATCGCGCTCTGGTACGCGGGCCGCGGCGACTCGCTGCCGCTGGTGGCGGCCGCGTTGTACTGCCTGGCCGCAGGCAGTCTGATCTCCTATGTGAAGGCGCGCGCCGAGGGTCTCGGCTTCGACTGCAACGTCGGCTTCGCCGAGCGCGGCGAGCGCCTCGTCGTCATCCTCGCCGCCGCCGGCTTCTCCGGTCTCGGAGTGCCCTTCGTGCTACCGGCGGCGCTCTGGTTCCTCTGCGCCGCGACCACGCTGACCGTCGGCCAGCGCCTCGTCCACGTCTACCGGCAGTCCGGCGGGCGCCCGCCGCGCTCCGCGAGGCCGTCGGCGCGCCGGGCCTCCGGACGCAGCTCTGCTGCCGGAGTTCGCTGACAATCGACGGGTGACCCGCCCGAGCCCCGATCGCCCGAGCCCCGATCGCCGGAGCCTCGGCCGCCCGAACCTCAGCCAGCGTCTCGTCGCCCTCGGCTACCGGGCCGGCTGGGCGGCGCTGCGACTCCTGCCCGCCGGACCGGCCGCCCGCCTGTTCCGGCTCGGAGCCGACCTGGCCTTCCGGCGCGGCGGCAAGGGCGTGGACCGGCTGCGGCACAACCTCGCCCGGGTGCTCGGGCCGGACGCCGATGCGACCCGGCTCGACGAGGTCACCCGCGCCGGGCTGCGGTCCTACGCCCGGTACTGGCTCGAGGTGTTCCGGCTCTCCGTGATCGATCCGGCGGTGATCGTCGACCGCATGCACGTCGACGGCGAGCACCGGCTCGGCGAGGCGATGGCCGTCGGACGCGGCATGATCCTGGCTCTGGCGCACAGCGGGAACTGGGACCACGCCGGCGCGTGGCTCGTCCGCAAGCACGGCATCCGCTTCACGACGGTCGCCGAACGACTCGAGCCCGCCGAGGTCTTCGACCGTTTCGTCGCCTTCCGCGAGTCGCTGGGCATGGAGGTGCTGCCGCTGACCGGAGGTCCGCCGCCCTCGGAGGTGCTGGCGCAGCGGTTACGGGCCGGGGGAGCCCTCTGCCTGCTGGCCGACCGTGACCTCTCGACCTCCGGCGTCGGAGTCACCTTCTTCGGCGAACGCGCGACGATGCCAGCCGGCCCTGCACACCTCGCGCTCACCACCGGCGCGGCGCTGCTACCGACGGTGCTCTGGTTCGACGGCGACGGATGGGCGGCCCACGTGGGTCCGCCGGTGCCGCACACCGACGTCGCCACGATGACGCAGGCGATGGCCGACGTCTTCGAGACCCACATCGCCCAGCATCCACAGGATTGGCACATGCTGCAGCGGCTGTGGTCGGCCGACCTCGAGCCGCGGCGGACACCGGACAGCAAGGCAGGGGCCGGCTGATGCGCGTCGGCATCGCGTGCCCGTACACCTGGGACGTCCCCGGCGGCGTACAGGCCCATGTGCGCGACCTCGCCGAGAACCTGATCGCGCTCGGGCACGAGGTCTCGGTCATCACCCCCGCTGACGACGAGAGCACGCTCCCGCCCTACGCGGTCCACGCCGGCAAGGCGGTGGCGGTGCCCTACAACGGCTCGGTGGCCCGGCTGCTCGTCGGCCCCGTCTCACTGGCTCGGGTGCACCGCTGGCTTCGCGACCACGACTTCGACGTCCTCCATGTTCACGAACCGACGGCGCCGTCGATCAGCGTCATGGCGACGATGCTCTCCCCGGTGCCGGTGGTCGCGACCTTCCACACCAGCAACCCGCGCTCGAAGATCCTCGCGGCCATGCAGATCCCGGCGCAGATCGCGCTGGAGAAGATCCAGGCCCGGATCGCGGTCTCCGAGGCCGCCCGGCGCACGATCGTCGAGCACCTCGGCGTGGACGGCGTGCTCATCCCCAACGGCGTCGACGTCGCCTCCTTCGCCCACGCCGAGCCGCTGGCGGGCTGGACCCCGACGCCCGAGCGGCGTGCGATCGGCTTCCTCGGCCGGATCGACGAACCCCGGAAGGGCCTGTCGGTCCTGCTGGAGGCGCTGCCCCGGCTGGTGCGCGCGGTGCCCGACGTGCGGCTTCTCGTGGCCGGCCCAGGTGACGTGGAGGAGACCCGC
>JAVEDQ010000488.1 GCA_030840885.1 Frankiaceae bacterium | reverse complement strand
GATGGGTCGACAGCAGGATCACTCTCCGTGACCGCACGATTCGGGGCCGAGCTGCGTGAAGAAGGCGGCGCCGGAGGCCGGGTACCGTCCGCTCCGGGCCGGTCAGGTCGTCCTGAGGTCCGCCAGTCGTCTCGAAAGGACTGAACGTGAGCGAGCGCGTAGCCCTGATCACCGGCGGTTCGAACGGCATCGGGGAGGCGGTCGTGACTGCGCTCGCGGCCCGCGGTGGGTGGCACATCGTCGTCGCCGACATCGACGAGGCGGCCGGCACGGCTGTCGCCGAGCGGGTCGGTGGTCTGTTCGTGCGGACCGACGTCGCCGACCCCGAGGCAAGCCTTGCGGTGGTCGCGGCCGCCGAGCAGACCTACGGCCGCCTCGACTTCGCCCACCTCAACGCCGGCATCGCCGCATCCGAGGGGCCGGTCGACACGATCGACCTCGCGACCTACCGCCGCGTGACCGCCATCAACCTCGACGGCGTCTTCTTCGGGTTGCAGGCCGTCGTACCGGCGCTGCGCCGGGCCGGCGGCGGTTCGATCGTCGCCACCGCATCCCTGGCCGGGCTGGTGCCGACGCCCGCCACGCCGGTCTACTCGCTGACCAAGCACGCCGTCGTCGGACTCGTGCGCAGCGTCGCCGAGAGCCTGAAGGACGAGAACATCCGCGTCAGCGCCGTTGCCCCCGGCTTCGCGCAGACCGCCATCATCGCCCCGATGCAGGCCGCTTTCGATTCCTCCGGGTTCCCGTTGCTGACCGCCGCCGAGGTCGCCGCCGTCGTGCTCGAGGCGATGGACGGACCACCCGGATCGGTCTGGCCCATCCAGCCCGGCCGCGATGCCGAGCCCTACCGCTTCCGCGGGGTCCCCGGGCCCCGCGTACAGGGCAAGGAAGGCCTGGCCCCGCCGCGCGAGGGTGCCTCCGACCCGACGGGCGGGGCGACGGCGTGACCGACCAGGCCAACACCGATCAGACCAGCGACGACCAGACCAGCGACGCCCCGGCCGACGCCGTCTCGACGGGAGCTGACCCCGCCGTTGTCGGCCCTTACCTCGCCCGCGTGCTCGACGAGCCCGCGTGGGAGCAGAGCAGTGTCTCGCTCATCAGCGGCGGCAAGTCGAACCTGACCTACGAGGTCGCGAGCCCGGCGGGCTCGATCGTGCTGCGCCGGCCTCCGCTGGCAGCCGTGCTGCCGACAGCCCACGACATGGGCCGCGAGTTCCGGGTGCAGTCCGCGCTGCAGGACACCCCCGTGCCCGTGGCGAAGGTGCTGCACCTGTGCACCGACACCGAGGTGCTCGGCGCGCCGTTCTACCTGATGGACAAGATCGACGGGCACGTGCTGCGCACGGAGCTTCCGCCTGGCCTCGCCGACGGACCTGCCGAACGCACCGCGATGGCCGACGCGCTCGTCGACGTCCTGGTCGCCATCCATGCGGTGCCGACCACCGGCGCCCTCGAGGGCTACGGACCGCCGGAGGGCTACCTCGCCCGCCAGCTCCGCCGCTGGACCCGGCAGTGGGAGGCGTCCCGCGAGGTGGAACTGCCGGCGCTCGACGCCCTCGCCGCGGACCTTTCCGCCGGGGCCCCCGAGCAGCGGGAGACCACGCTGGTCCACGGCGACTACCGGCTCGACAACACCATGATCGACCGCCAGGACCCCAGCCGCATCCTGGCCGTTCTTGACTGGGAGCTCTCCACCCTCGGCGACCCGCTCGCCGACATCGGCCTGCTGGGCGTCTACTGGTCGGGCGGCTCATCCAAAGCGACGAACCCGCTCGTCCAGACGGTGACGGGCCTGCCCGGCTTCCCCTCGCGCGGCCAGGTGTTCGAGAGCTACGCCGAGCGCTCCGGCCGCGACGTCAGCGTCCTGCCCTGGTACCTGGCCTTCGGCTACTTCAAGCTCGCGGTGATCTCGGCCGGGATCGCCGCCCGCGCCCGGGCCGGCGGCATGGTCGGCGAGGGATTCGACACGGCCGGGGCCGCCGTGCCCGTGCTCGTCGACTCCGGACGTGAGGCGCTGGCCTCCGGCAGCGTCGATTGATGGTCGTCGAACTCCTGGCCGTCAACTCATGACCGTCGACTGATGGCCGTCGACCCCACCGGGGCCGATCTCAAGCGCTTCCTCGCCGAAGACCCCGGCGGCCCCGTTGTCATGTTGAACCTGCTGCGCTTCCGGCCCGACGGCGGCCGCGAGAGCTACCTCGAATACACCCGCCGGTTCCGGGAGCAGAGCGCCCGCTTCGGCGCCGAGGTGCTCTACGTCGGCGATGGCTCGAGCGCTCTGGTGGCCGAGGCCGGACAGGCCTGGGACGCGGTGCTGCTCGTCCGGTACCCGACCCGCCAGGCGTTCAGCGACATGGTCCGTGACCCCGTCTACTCGCAGATCACCTCGCTGCGGACCGGAGCGCTCGTCGAGGCCGTCCTGCAGGCGACGACTCCGTGGCCGGACCCCTCAGCGGCAGATTAGGCATGGGCCGCGGACCGGCAGGACAGATACTGCGACGATTCCCGCAGCCGCCGCATGCGGCCCTGCATCTGCGAAGGGCACACGATGAGTCAGCAGCACCTCGACCGCCTCAGCAGTGTCGACGCGGGCTTCCTCCACCAGGAGGACGGCCGCGACAGCCACATGCACATCGGCGGCATCGGCATCTTCGAGGGGCCTGCTCCCGATGAGCAGTCGCTGCTCGATCACATCGGCAGCCGGCTGAAGCTGGTCCCCCGCTTCCGGCAGAAGCTCGTCGCGGCGCCGCTCTCGTCCGGCCGTCCGATGTGGGCCGACGACGTCCGCTTCAACCTCAACTACCACGTGCGGCGCACCGCGCTGCCGAGGCCCGGCAATGAGCTGCAGCTGCGGCGCCTCATCTCCCGGGTGCACTCCCAGCGGCTGGACCGCACCAAGCCGCTGTGGGAGATGTGGATCGTCGAGGGGCTGGCCGACGACCGCTGGGCGGTGCTGACCAAGACCCACCACGCCCTGGTCGACGGGGTCGGGGGCATCGACATCATGACGGCGCTGCTCGACCTGTCGCCGGAGAGCCGCGAGGTCGGCCCCGACGACTGGCGGGCCGCCCGCGAGCCGGGGTTCGTCGACCTCGTCGGCCGCGGCGTGAGCGGCGCCGCGCGCAACATCACCGAGGTCGGCGGCAAGCTGCTCGGCCGCGCGTTCGCCCCGCGGCAGACCGCCGCGGAGGCCGTCGAGCGGGTCCTCGGGCTGGCCGACATGGCGCGCATGACGCTCTCGCCGGCGCCGCCGACCCCGCTGAACCGCACGCCGGGGCCGCACCGCGATTTCGCCTTCGTCCGCGAGCCCATCGCCGAGGCCAAGGCGATCAAGGACGCGCTCGGCGGCACGCTCAACGACGTCGTGCTCGCGGTGGTCAGCGGTGCACTCCGTCGCTTCCTGGACGATCTGGGCTGCCCGGTCGACTCCATGCGACTGCGCGCCTGCGTGCCCATGTCGGTCCGGACCTCCGAGCAGGCGTCCGCCTCCGGCAACCGCATCGTGATCATGGTGGCGGAACTGCCCATCGACATCGCCGATCCGGTCGCGCGTCTGCACCAGGTGTCGGAGCACATGACCGGCCTGAAGTCGTCCCGGCAGGCGGTGGCGGCCGAGACCATGATCCAGATGGAGCAGTGGATGCCGCCGAACGTCCTGGCGCAGGCCACCCGGCTCGGGTTCTCCAGCCGCCTCTACAACCTGCTGGTGACCAACGTGCCCGGCCCGCAGTTCCCGGTCTACCTGCTCGGCCGCCGGATGCTCGAGGTCTTCCCCATCGCGTTCCTCGCTCCGGAACACACGCTGGCCGTCGCGATCCTGTCCTACGACGGCTCGCTGAGCATGGGCCTGCTCTCCGACGCCGATGCCGACCACGACCTGCCCGGTCTCGTCGGCTACATCGACGACGCCGTCACCGAGTTGCTCGACGCCGCCGGCATCACCCGCGAGACCCCGGCGGAGCCCCCGGCGTCGGCGGGACGTGGGCAACGGACGGCGACGGCGCGGAAGGCGAGCCCCCGCAAGACCAGTCCGCGCAAGGCAGGCGGACGAGCCGGGCGCCGACCCTAGATCCCCGGACTGCAGCGGGACCGGCCCCCCGACCCGACGAGCTCAGCCGTTCGCGGGATACTCGATGCCGGTGTACTGGGCCCGGGGCGGGGCTTCTGCCTGCTGGGCCTGGGCCGAGGGCTCGGCGTTGACGTGGTTGTCCTGGCCTGAGACGTCGTGAGCTTCGGCGTCGTGGGCTTGGGCGTCGTGAGCTTGGGCGTCGTGGGCGTGCGAGGCGTGCGCCCCGGCACCGGACGGCTGCGCCGCCTCGCCCCAGCCGCGGCCGAGCCCACCAACGGTGATCATCACGTCGGCCGAGGCCATGCCGGCCACCGCGAGCACGTTGGCCAGGCGTCCCTCGAGCTCCTCGAGCGTGGCGCCGTCCACCTCGACGAGCACGGTGCCGGCGCCGCCGAGGACCACGGCCACGCCGATGCGGTCCTCGCCGACCACGCGAATCGCGACGTGGGCGACCTCCTCGGCGCGCGACAGCGGCACCGGCAGCAGGGCGATCGCCACCGTGGAGTCGTCGGCGATGTGCCGGTGCCCCGGGCGCGGCGCGCGCAGTTTCTTGCGTGGGTTGACCGCGAGCAGCCGCTGGGCCGGGCGGCCGACCACGTCGACCACGGCCTCGACCGTCGCGTAGGCGGTGCGCACGTCGTGGGCCTCGTAACCGGCGAAGGCGCCGGCGCTGCCCGAGACCGAGACCGCCGCGACCGAGAGCAGTTCCTCCTCGACCAGGTCGAACAGGCCGTCCCGGGTCGCCGGGGTCACGTCGTCAAAGAACAGGTAGCCGTCCACGTCATCCTCTCCGTGCCCCGTGATGGGACCTCGGCCATTTCGGTCGTCGGGCTGCCACGGCGGCGGTGCCGGGCGTGCAGCCTGTCGCGGGATCTTGTCATCCCCGGGAAACGGCGTGGGAACCGGGGCATGTCGGTACGTGTTCGGCTTACAGTTCGCCACGTGTCAGGCGATCTTGGGCGGCGTGCGTGAGCGATCGCCCGACCCGTGGGCCAGACGCTGCTGAGGCCGTCCTCGACCCGGCCGTCGTCGATTCGTTGCGGCAGCTCGGTGAACGCTCCGGGCGCGACGTGCTCGGCGAGCTGACCGGGCTGTTCCTCAGCACCGCGGATGCGCAGGTCGGCGTCGCGAATGAGCTGCTCGACCGGGCCGACCTGCCGGAGCTGGCTCGCATCGCGCACGCGCTCAAGGGCAGCGGCGGGGTGATCGGCGCCCGCCGGTTGTCGGCCGCCGCCGCAGCGCTCGAACAGACCTGCGGACGTCCCGACCGCTCCGTCGCCGGCGGCTCGGTGGCCGAGTCCCGGGCCGCGCTGGCGCGCTTCGTCGACGAACTCGAGGTGTTCCGCTGCGCCGTCGCCGCACTCGACCTGACGCGCTGAACGGCCGTTGTCCCTGCTGCATACGATTCCGGCATGGACCTGACGTACAGCGAAGCGGATGAGGCGTTCCGCGCCGAGTTCCGCGCATGGCTCGACGCGAACCTCCCGCAGGAGTGGCGCACCCACGAGTTCTGGAGCACCAAGAGCGAGTCGGAGACGTTCGACCTCCGCCGCCAGTGGGAGGCCGACAAGGCCAAGGCCGGCTGGGCCGGCATCCAGTGGCCGAAGGAGTACGGCGGCCGCGGCGGCACGCCGAGCCAGAAGGCCATCTACGACGAGGAGATGAACCGGGCGCACGCGCCGACGACGGTCAACACCCTCGGCCTGACCTTCCTCGCCCCGACCGTCATGGCGATCGGTACCGACGAGCAGAAGCGCGAGATCATCGGCCCG